>NZ_JWGQ01000036.1:0-1050 GCF_001069025.1 Streptococcus sp. 1004_SSPC
AACATACTAAGATTAGTAGTGAAGAAATCTCCGACGGGAGAGAGTACTCACTACTTTTTCTTTATGTTAAAGTAGTGGTGTCTTGTAAAGTCGTAGGGCTCTATGGCGCTAGACGTCGCTTGACAAACTGGCAAGACACCTTGTTTTAGGTGGAGTTTGATCAAAGTATGTAGGACGCTAAACGTCGCGTATTGAAAATAAAATCACTAAAACATGGAATTATTCAAGACAAAAGAGGTAATGTCATGCGTGCAGTATTTGGAATTGATGTCAGTAAAACAAGTTCTGAGGTGGCCATTTTAGTCAATGGTGAGAAGGTTCATGGCTACACCATACTCAATGATACCATTGGATTCAATCGCCTGTTGGGCGACTTGAAAACTGTTCATAACCCTGAGATTATATTTGAGGCTACAGGCGTCTATTCTCGACGTCTTCAAGCCTTTCTTGAGGAATATAGTTACGCTTACACACGGCTAAATCCACTGGAAGCTAAGAAGCAATTGGACAGTCTGCGAGTTCGTAAAACAGATAAAATTGACGCTGAAAAGCTGGCTAAATCTCAGCTTGTGCACAATCGTAAACCAACTTACGTGCAGGAAGAAGTTTATCAACACCTGCGTGATTTAAGCCGTTTCTATCAAAATATGACAGAAGATCTTGTTCGAACTAAAAACCGTCTGCACAAGGTCCTACAAGTCACATTTCCTGAATTGGAAAATCTATTATCCACACCTACTGGAGAGCAATATTGGAACTTAGTGATGGCTTTTCCATGCAAAGAGTTTGTATTAAGCCTATCTCAAAGTAACTTGTGTGAGATTATCCGTCAATCTACCTCCAAACGCATCTCTGAAAAGCGTATTGCTTACCTAACTGATAAACTTATAAAACTCGCTAAACAATCTTTTTGTGCGGTCAAGAAAACCTCTCCAATGCTTGAAGAGGTTCGTTACTATGCTCAAGAGTTGCTTCGTCTTTCTGAACGCAGACAAGTTGTCTTAAACGACATGGTAGCTCTAGCTCAGCCTTTACCAGAGTATGACATCT
>NZ_JWGQ01000037.1:0-16720 GCF_001069025.1 Streptococcus sp. 1004_SSPC
ATCCACGACAACGACTTTTTCTTGCCCCGCTTCAACCAAACGGTCCACCATGTGAGAACCGATATAACCAGCTCCACCTAATACTAATATTGCCATAAAATTTACCTTTTTCTTATTTTTCTATTATTATAACATAATTCTAGCCCATGGGACTAACGTGATTTAAGTAAGGGAAAAGAAGAGAAAAAATGGTCGCCAACAGTTAGTTAACAACCATTATTCTTTCTATCTCACCTTCACACAAATAGCATCCCAGGCTTGGAGTTTACCTTGGTCTGAGATTGGTTTCACTTCGGTATTTGAGATGACGACTTCTTCGACATCAAAATTATAATCAAAAATTTGTTCTTGGTCTGATAGATTAACTGCAATTAGATAGCTGCTATCCTGAGTCTTACGGATATAGGCAAAGACTTTGTCAGTTGTCTCCAAGAGTTCAAAGTCAGCATCAACCAACCAATCTTGAGTTTTACGAAGCTCTACGAGCTTTTGATATGTATAGAAAACTGATTCTGGATTGGCAAGAGCTGATTCAACATTTATGTCCTTATAGTTTGGATTAACAGGTAACCAAGTCTTATCCGATATGCTAAATCCAGCATTTTTAGACGTATCCCATTGCATTGGTGTTCGAGCATTGTCACGACCCACCTGACGGATTTGGTCCATGATAACTTCTATCGATGCCCCTTTTTCGAGAGCTTCTTTGGCATAGTTGAGAGATTCAATGTCATTCAATTCTTCCAAAGTCCTAAAAGGATAATTGGTCATGCCGATTTCTTCACCTTGATAAATGTAAGGTGTTCCTCTCATCAGATGAAGGAGGATAGCCAAGGCCTTGGCTGACTTCTCACGATAGACACCAGTATCTCCCCACATTGAGAGAACACGAGGCAGGTCATGGTTGTTCCAAAATAGTGAGTTCCACCCTTGTCCCAACTCTAACTCGGTTTGCCATTTATTAAAAATAGTCTTAAGTGCTGAAACATCCAACTCCTTCTCATACTCCCATTTAAGGCTATCTGGCTTATGCTGAAGTCCAATATGTTCAAACTGGAAAACCATGGAAAGTTCTTGATTATCTGGATTTGAATACTGTTTAGCAATTTCAGGTGTTGCTCCCCAAGTTTCACCAACGGTTAGAAGGTCGTGCTTTCCAAAGCTTGCCTGGTTCATCTCCTTGATATAATCGTGAAGTTTTGGACCATTTGTATCAATCAGTTGATCTGGGATCTTACCAATCATATCAATCACATCCATGCGGAAACCACCTATTCCCTTATCAATCCAGAAATTCATCATATCATAAACTTTCTGGCGCAACTGTGGATTTTCCCAATTGAGATCTGGCTGTTTTTTACTAAAGAAATGCAGATAATATTGGCCTGATGTCTCATCATATTCCCAAGCGGATCCACCAAAGATAGATACTAACTCATTAGGTTTGTCTCGCCAGATGTAGAAATCTCGTTCAAGACTTTCTGGATTTTCACGCGCCTCGATAAACCATGCGTGCTCATCAGACGTATGGTTCACCACCAAATCCATGATAATTCGGATATCACGCTTTTTGGCTTCCACCAAAAGTTCATCCATGTCACTCATGTCTCCAAAAATATCTGCAATAGCCTCATAGTTAGCGATATCATAGCCATTGTCATCCATCGGACTGTCATAGACAGGCGAAAGCCATAGGGCTGTGATTCCGAGCTTTTGCAAGTAGTCTAACTTACTGGTAATCCCTTTGAGATCACCGATACCATCACCGTTTTTGTCCATAAAAGATTTAGGGTAAATTTGATAAATCGTAGCTTTATGCCACCAATTTTTTTGCATGATTCTACTCCTAGTATTTATTATCATCCTGAGTCTGACAGTTCTATTTTACGTTTTTCCAGAATTTATGCAAGCGTTCTCTTTCATTGTTTAAAACATTGCAATGACCTATACTCCAGATTTCTTAAACTTTTGGTAATGTTGAGAAATAATAGAATTGAAATGTAAGGTTAGCATTTACTAATCTTAATACAAAAAATGACAGTTAATGCCTTAACCGTCACTTTTTACTTTTTGGGCAAGACCATAACAAAGCGCCTCCCCGTAGGACTTTCCTCAAATCTATAGCTAAGTTCCTCATGTTCTAGAAGGTATTTGACCACAAAAAGTCCTAATCCTCCTTCTTTCTTAGATTGAGCTTTAGTTGAAGTATTTTCTTTAGATACAATTGTATTTTCAATGACAAAATCAGATCCTCCATTTTCTAAACCTATTCGAACCACTCCCCCCTCATCAGAATGCTTGACAGCATTACTGATAATATTTGAGAGAACTAGTTTCAAAATAGCTAAATTCATGAAAATACTAGTTGCCGGAAGATAATTGTCAATTGATAGGGAGCGAGTCTCAACCAACACTTGATTTTGAGTGAGTATGCGATTTACCACATCATCTAACTGAATCCACTCCTTATCATCACCTAATTCTTGAACAGAAGATAGGGACAAGATTTCCAGGACGATCTGGTTCATCTCATCGACGATATCGAGGGAAACCGATAGATAGCGGTCTCGATCCTTGTAGCGACCAATATTATCTCGCATATTTTCTAGGATAATTTTCAAGCTAGCTAGAGGCGTCTTGAGTTCATGCGAAGCTCCTCTTAGAAATTCGACCTTTATCTGCTCCAACTTCAGATTTTCCTGTTTCTGCTGCTCTAGATTGTCGATCACTTCTAAAAGGTGGTGATAGAGGTCGTTGATGTGTTGCTTGAGGACGCCGATCTCATCCTGCGAGTCAATGGGGAGACTGGCTGTCCGATCCAGGCGCTTCATCCGCTTGGTCATCCGCTTGATTTCAAGAATTGGAGCAGAAATCATGCGGGCATAGAGATAGGAGGCAATCAACGACAGAACAAAAGAAGCAAGGAGTGTATAGGGAAGAAAGCCCAGACTGATATCTCGCGCTTCCTTTTGCGAATCGACAGTCGCTAAAAATTGCAAGGTTAAGTCTTGTCCTTCTTTAGTCTGAATTTTTCGCTCTTCGATGACCAGGGAATTATTCTGGCTAGATGGATTGAGGAGGAGGTCATCCTTGACTTCTAATGAATTTTGTTTTTCCTTGCCCTTAATATAGACCTTGATATCATTAGTCTTAGAATAGAGGGCAATAACCGTCTCAATGGTCCCCACTTCCTGACCTTGAAAACTGTCAGCCAAGACTTGCGATTTCTTCAAAATCGTCTGACGTTGCGACTCGATATAGGTCGATGGAAAAATAAAGTAGACGGATGCGTGTAACAGGATAACTAAGCCACTAAAGAGGGCGAAGGTTATCAGAAAGATCTTTACAAAGATACTCCGTTTGGTCATGGTCTCTCCAATTTATAGCCGACATTGCGTACCGTAACGATACAGTCCAGCTCTAGTTTTTTTCGCAGTTCCTTGATATAGACATCGATCACCCGGTCAAAAGGTATCTCCTCAGTCTCCTTCCAGACGGCATCAAGGATCTGAGATCGAGTCCGTGCCTTGCCTTCATGCTGGAGGAGGTATTCCAAGATTTCCAATTCCTTGGCGTTCATGGAAATAGCTTGCCCAGCTAGGCTGGCGGTATAACTCTCAAAATCCACCCGCACATCTCCATATGTGAAAACCCGGGAAGGTTGGAGCTTTTTAAAAATAGCTTCGATACGGACTCTCAATAGAGACAAGGAGAAGGGCTTTTCCAGATAGCCATCTGCCAACTCTCCAAAGGCTGTCAACTTATAGTCCTCGTCATGAAAGGCCGTCAGCATCAAAACAGGGACCGAGCTAGTCTTTCGGATAGTCTTGAGGACTTCCAGACCATTGAGGATTGGGAGCTGGATATCCAGCAAGACAAGATCTGGCATCTCCCTGTAAAAGAGGTCCAGGGCCTCATGACCATCACCTGTTTCAAAGACCTCATGGCCACATTCCATGAGATAGTCGCTCATCCCTTCTCGAATCAAGACTTCATCTTCTACGATTAGTATCTTCATACATTATCCTTTTAATCTATATATGGTCTCTTTCTTCCATTATACCGTTTTTTATAGATGCAGCAAACTTATCATTCAACATCAACTAAGAGGTCTTTGGGTTTCTTGTGAAGAAGCCAGCGAGAAGAAATCAAGGATACCAAGCTTAAGATAAAGCCACCGACTAGAATGACTACCAAAAGTTGCTTAGGTTGGACTGTCATATGAATCTGAGTCAGAGTCTTACTGAAGCTTTCTGCCTCAGCCCCTCCACCAAGATTTGCAGCTAGAGATTCTTTGGTCATTTGCTTATTGATACCTTCTGTTACATTGGAAAGGACTGTATTACCAACTTTTTCGGCAAAGAAACTAGCTAAACCATATGACAAAAGAAAGGCTGGTAAAGCAATCATCAGCAATTCTATTAAAAATTGACCCGCAACCTGTGTCTTTTTAAGTCCCAAGGCCAAAAAGATACCAACTTCTCTACGACGAGCATTTAACCATAAAATTAACAGAAGGGTTAGCAATAAACTTGTAAAAATGAGACTTCCAATAAACATACGGTTTGCCACACGATACATCCCAAGAATAGATTTCTGTAAAGCAGGGTAGTTTGACGAGCTCTTAACAAGATCGTAGAGGGACCAGTTAATATTCAACTTTTTAATCTTTGCTATCAAGGAATCAAGATTTTGATCGCCTTTAGCAAAGAAAGTGGCATCCTCATAAGTAGCAGTTTCTACAGTATTACCATAGAGTTTTGCTACTGTGTCTAGATCAGTGATGAGGGTGTTTTCATACAACTCCTGAGCATAGGTAACGGCTGCTTTATTTTGACCAGAAAATAAACCTTTGATAGTCACTTCTACTGTTTCATCAGCCCTTTTTTCGTTATCAGCATCATAGAGATTAGATTTAAGCTTTACTTTATCTCCTACATTAAGACCATTCTTTTTAGCTAAAGCTTCGTGCATTAAGATTTGATTATGATCCTTATCGGTTAGATGTTCTCCTTCAACTAGTTTATAAGCACCTGAAACAAATTTATCTTCTTTTGATGAGTCATTGACTCCTGTCAACATCAGGGTAGACTTAAAATTTTTAGCACGTTCTGGCGACTGATTTTGTAGCGTTTGCTCTGTTTCGATAATCTCATGATCTAATAAATCACCAATACCATTTATCCGTTTTATAGTCGAAACAATCCCTTTAGTCTCACTAATCTTTTTAATATCTTCTCCCTTAAGATTTCCAGCCCCTCGAGGAGTTCCAGGATTCGTGTTACGATTAATCTGCATTGAAAAACTATTGGTAATTGACCCTAGACTCTTGGATGCAGCTTCTTGGGTTGCACTTCGCATAGCAAGTCCTAACAAACTAAGAGTACTCATCAAAAGAATAATAATTAACAGTAATAGTGACTTTGACCATTTTCGTGTAATATATGCAAAAGCGTTTCGAAACATAAGAGTCCTTTCTTTATTTTTTCTTTTCTATGAGTTGTTTCTTCTTCAACTCTAAAACCACATCAGATGCTTGAGCAACTTCCTTACTGTGCGTAACAACTACGACACATTTTTGGCGATCTAAGGCCATTCTTTTAAGGATAGCAATAATATCCTTCGCAGTTTCCTCGTCTAGATTTCCTGTCGGTTCATCTGCTAAAATAATTGGAGCCTCTGAAACCAAAGCCCGCGCAATAGCTACACGTTGTTGTTGTCCACCTGAAAGTTGTAGGACATTTCGATTAATTTGTTTTTCATCTAATCCCAATTCAGAAAGTATCTTCTTATCGGCATTTTTATTAACAAGTCGTACATTTTCTAAAGGTGTAAGATAATCAATGAGATTGTAATTTTGAAAAACAAGTGCAACATGGTGTCTACGATGATAACTAGAGCCTTTTTTCTTGATATTTTCTCCGTTAAACAAGACCTGCCCCTTCTTGGGATAATCAAGACCTGCCAAAAGGGAAAGCAAGGTCGATTTTCCCGCTCCAGATTGACCAATAATACTATAAAATTTACCTTTCTCGAAACGATAATTCACCTTCGAGAGGATAGCTTCACTTTTATTTTGATAACTATACGTAACATCTTTGAGTTCTAACATAGTGTTCCTTTCTCCTTAACTCATATTAGATAAGATTTCTTTTGGAGTTTTGCGCCAAATGAGACCTGTTGTGACACCGAGCGATAACATTACCAAGACTAGAAGACTTAGATAAGATTGGCCTAAAGGTAGTCCCTGAGGAATTTGATCTAATAACCGAAGAGCCTGCTGCTGTCCTTGCTGTCCTATAAATTCTTGTAAAAACAGTCGACTTAGTAGCCGTCCAATAGCAAGGGCGGGTAGCAAAGACATAAGGGACACCAACAATATCTCCATAAGAAATTGAGCAAAAATGCGTCCCTTGCTCTTCCCAATTGCTAAAAGAATACCTATCTCATGATTTCGCTCACGCGTCCATAGTGCCATTAAAAATGAGAGGATCCCTGCTCCTGTAACAATTAAACTAATCATCATCGTTCTGACGATTCCTTGTAACGCTTTAGACGATTCCTTCAAGGAGTCAAAAGCCCTATGGTCCTCGTCTAAACGTAGACGATTCCAATCGATATCCAATTGTTCCACTTGTTTAATGACTTGATTGATTCTATCTGGATTCTTAATACCAAAGGATAATTTTGTCACTAACTTATCAGTCAAATTAAGTAGTTGGCTATCATCGTCATAATGGAGGAAGATTTGATTTTCACTTAAATCTGAGGACATTCCAGTAAATGTCTCCTCCTTCTTGCCAGAAAAAATACCAACGATATCAAAGGTCATTTTCTTAGCTCCATTTTCAGTCACCTGAAAATTGGACAAGGTCAGCTTGTCTCCGACGCTTAGTTTATTTTTCCTAGCAAGCGATTCATGAATCATAATTTGCCCTTTAGCAGATATGTACTTCCCCTTAAGAAGTTGAAAAGCACCACTCCTAAAATCAACACTTTGGGCTGTTTCCTTAGTAAAAGTGGCTCCCAAGGCTTGATTATCCATATTATCAAGATCATCACGTTCCACCGTTTGTTTTCCTGTAACGACCTTCTTATCGATTAGTCGTACTGGGCTTATATATTCAGGTATCGTTGTCATCACATCAGATAGATGACTAATCTTTTCCCCCTCTTTCCAGGAAAATGCACTGCCTCTTTCTTTACTTACCAGAGCAAAACTTGCCCCACTTGACTTCCTGATTTGTGCCTCCATTCCTCCACCAACTTGCATAAGAGAGAAACAAAAATACAAGCAAGATAATATCAAAAATAAAATAAGAAAAAGGATAAAATTCCGCGTTTTTTTGCGGAAAATATAAGCAGTTGCCTGTTGTAAGAGAACCATCTTCCACCTCCATTTAAGACATTAGCCCTCAGCTATACCAAAGATAAATGAGGACTCTTTCATTTTTCTTATCCTAATTATAGACGACAAATATGAAACCTTTATGAAATTAAATACTCTAAAGTGATTGTTATCTAAAAATCTAACTGCTGAGATGATAACCCCAATTAAATAATAACTTTAAAGGACTATCATAAAAAATACGTTTCATGATTGACCTTCACCTCTTTTTCTCTAATAAATCGTCCTTCGCTAATAGCATTTACCTTCGGCATTTGATATAATTTTTCTCAGAGGTATTTTTATTTATGAAGAAACAAGCTTTTAGTTCTGAACAGTATTTGAATCTACAACGCGACCATATTTTGGAGCGTATTCACCAGTTTGACGGTAAGCTCTACTTGGAGTTTGGTGGAAAGATGTTGGAGGATTTCCACGCTGCCCGCGTCCTTCCCGGTTATGAACCTGACAATAAAATCAAGCTCCTTCAAGAGCTTAAAGAACAAGTCGAAGTGGTTATCGCCATCAATGCTAGCAATATCGAGCATTCTAAGGCTCGTGGTGACCTTGGCATTTCCTACGATCAAGAGGTCCTTCGTCTGATTGATAAATTCAACGAGCTCAATATCTATGTAGGTTCCGTTGTTATTACGCAGTATTCAGGTCAACCTGCGGCTGATGCCTTCCGTAACCAACTGGAAAAAAATGGTATCACATCTTACATCCACTACCCTATCAAGGGCTATCCAACGGATATGAACCATATCATTTCTCCTGAAGGTATGGGGAAAAACGACTATATCAAGACTAGCCGTAACCTTATCGTCGTTACTGCTCCTGGTCCTGGTTCTGGTAAATTGGCAACATGTATGTCTAACATGTACCACGACCAAATCAATGGTATCAAGTCAGGTTATGCTAAATTTGAAACCTTCCCAGTTTGGAATCTGCCGCTTCATCACCCAGTTAACTTAGCCTATGAAGCTGCCACTGCAGACCTTGATGATGTCAATATGATCGACCCATTCCACTTGGAAACTTATGGCAAAACTACAGTAAACTACAACCGTGACATCGAGATTTTCCCAGTCCTTAAACGTATGCTTGAACGTATTCTTGGTGAGTCACCTTACGCTTCACCTACAGATATGGGTGTTAACATGGTTGGTTTTGCCATTACAGATGATGAGGCTGCCAAAGAAGCTTCTAAACAAGAAATCATCCGTCGCTACTATCAAACTGTACTTGATTTCAAAAATGAACGTGTTCCTGAGACCGCTGTCAAGAAGATTGAATTGCTAATGAATGATCTTGGTATTACTCCTGAAGATCGTCAAGTGGTCGTTACAGCACGCGCTAAAGCTGAAGAAACAGGTGGTTCTGCCCTTGCGCTTGAATTGCCAAATGGCCAAATTGTCACTGGTAAAAATTCAGAACTCTTTGGTCCAACTGCGGCTGCTTTAATTAACGCTATCAAGACTTCTGCAGGTATTGATAAGGATACTAAACTTATCGAGCCTGAGGTGGTTAAACCTATCCAAGGTCTGAAAATTGACCATTTAGGTAGCCGTAACCCTCGCCTCCACTCCAACGAAATCCTCATCGCCTTGGCCATCACAGCTGCCAACAATGCGGATGCGGCGCGTGCCATGGAGGAACTTGGTAACCTTAAGGGTTCTGAAGCTCACTCGACAATCATTCTTACTGATGAAGACAAAAATGTTCTCCGTAAACTTGGTATCAATGTGACCTTCGACCCTTACTATCAATACGACAAATTGTATCGTAAGTAATAAATCACTAGAAACTTCAAAGACCTCAGTTTTAGCAACTGAGGTCTTTTAGAATTGCATTTAGTTGGATAAAGAAAAAAGGGAAACTCTATCGAGTTCCCTTTTTGATAACTAATTTTTCGTCTCAACCCGTTCCTAATAAAAAGGGAGTGGCCTAGCATTATTATGAAAAAGTGAGTTAAAGGAATCAAACAGAGGGCTAAGCCACCCCCGATTCTAATCAGCCTACGATTTCTAACTTGAGAAAAGGTAAGCTAAAAAGCAAAACTATAGTAGATAGGACAGCAACAAGCGGGAGATAACGACCTCCAAAAAGGTAGAGAAGCAATGGAGCTATCGCTATCAAACGATTTAGAAAATTGCTAGTAACCCGAACGGTTTGTCCATCCTCCACAGTAATAGTATTGGACTTGTAACCCATTTTACCAACACTCAAACGAGCTTTTGATGACGGTAGGGAAACAGTTACTGCTTCCACACCAGAAACCGTCCCGACAAGACTAGTGTCTACTCGAATGGGACTCTTTCTAGCCACCTTACTAGCTTCTATTGTAATACTAGCCACTAATCATCTCCTCTTCCTATCTTCTACTTATAGTATACACTTTTAGAAACGCTTTCACAAGATAATCGACTATTAAATCAACGTTTCTTGATAATCATTGTGCCTTTTCAAAAAGTATTGGATACCTTGATTACTATATCACTGTCAGCTTTTTTTCAAAAAATTAATTATTTTTGACAGAAAATCTATTACAAGATATAATGTAATCATATCAGTTACAACTAATTGGCGATAACGGAAATAATAGAAAGAAGGTTACATGAAATCATATAAAGGAATTCTCCTACTAACCGTAAGTATTGTTCTGACGGTATACGCCTGGCTAGCAAGGGGCATGACAAACTTCGTCGCTCCTGGTCTAGCTTTAACAACCTTATCATGGACTTTTATGTTGGCAACACGATCACGAGTTTTAGAAAAACTCTTTAACGGAATTGAGAGAATGTACACTGTCCACAAATTTCTTGCCATCTTATCAGTTGTTCTCCTTGTTTTCCACAACATCGGTATGGGGAGTCTATGGGGTTCCCGTCTGGCTGCTCAGTTAGGAAACCTTGGTATTTATACTTTCTTGGCTATTGTGGTTCTGGTCTTTCTTGGCAAAACTCTCAAATATGAAACTTGGCGTTGGCTTCATCGTTTGGTGTACTTAGCCTATATTTTTGGTCTCTCCCATGTCTACTTGATTTTAGGACAAGTATTGACTAAGCCAAGTCTCTTATCATTTGTAGTGGGGGGCTTCGCTATTCTTGGTTTAAGCTCAGGATTTTATATCATCTTCCTCTACCAAATTATTGGTTTTAAAAATCGTGGGAAAATTGTGGGCTTAAAACGTATTAACCATGACACAACAGAAATAGCTATTAGGCTAACACGTCCAATGGATTATCAATTTGGTCAATTTACCTTTATTAAGATACTTCAAGCTGGTTTTGAGAAGGCACCTCACCCTTTCTCTATCTCAGGTGGACATGGCAATATTATCTATTTTACCGTTAAGGCTTCAGGTGATCATACCAAACAAATCTACAAGAAGCTCAGAGTCGGAAGCCCGGTAGCTATCGACCGCGCCTATGGTCACATGTTGCTAGATCAAGGTCGTGACAAACAAGTTTGGATTGCAGGTGGTATCGGCATCACCCCTTTCATTTCCTATATCCGTGAAAATCCTGTCCTTGATAGGGATATCGACTTCTACTACGCCTATACAGGTGAGCAGAACGCTGTCTATCTGGAGATGTTGACTGCATATGCTGCGAAAAATAAACATTTCAAACTTCACACTGTCAATAGTCAAGTGGATGGTTATCTGGACTTCACTGACTATCCTCTCACTGATGACACAACTGTCTTTATGTGTGCTCCAGTAAAAATGATGGAAGCATTTGCTAAAACCTTTACGGCAAACAATCCAAAGGCTGAGCTCGTTTATGAGGGCTTTAGTTTTAAATAAGTTAAAAAGACTCAGCAAAAACTGAGTCTTTTTGAGTGAGTCGGTAAGCTACTATTCTTCTTCTGGGTAGACCAATCCCCAGTCTTTGCGGAGTTGGGTCATGAGCTCCATGACATCTCGACTATAGTTGAGATAAAGATGATTTTCTTGACCCAAGACGGCTGCTTCCATGTCTAGGACCTCATACTGGAGGGCTTTGGCAGTTTCACCTACTTCGATGACTTCTTGTGAGCCATCTTCCGTATAGGTGATGACTGCCTTTTGCCCACGTGGATACTCGTAAATTTCGATATAACCCTTATCATAAGCAATGGTGCCACGTTTAGGTTGTTTGGCATGAAGACTTAGCGTCACCGTTGCCATTTCCCCTTCTGCATTGGTAAGGAGAATACCCGCTTGCTCATCAACACCAGTTGGAGCTAATTTAACCTGTGAAACCATCTCTGTCGGTTGCGACGTCATGAACCAACGTACAAAGGAAAGGGCATAGACACCGATATCAAGCAAAGCTCCACCAGCCAAGTTACGATTAAAAAAGCGGTTGGTCATGTCATATTCTTTATAAGAACCAAAGTTCATCTGGATAACTTTGAGAGGTCCTAGCTTACCACTTTCCACGATTTCAGAGAGTTTTCGATAGATAGGCATATGGAAAATGGTCATGGCTTCTGCCAGTTTGACATGGTTTTCTTCGGCGAGTTGGATAGCTTCTGCCAATTCCTCACTGTTTAAGGTGATAGATTTTTCACAGAGGACGTGTTTGCCCGCTGCGAGTGCCTTGCGAAGAAAATTGATATGCGTATTGTGAGGCGTTGAAATGTAGATAATATCCACTTCAGGGTCTTCAAAGACTTGATCAATCTCTTTATAAACCTTTTCGATTCCATATTTCTCAGCAAAGGCCACTCCCTTGTCATAGGTACGATTTGCAACGGAATAGAGTTTACCACCTAGGGCCTCTAAAGCCTGTGCCAACTCATTTGCGATAACACCAGTCCCAAGACTGGCCCACCTATACTTGATTTGATTTTCCATAGTGTAACTTTCTTTATTTTTGAATGGTTAATTCATTTACCTGAGATAAGATTTCAACCTCACTCGCTCCTGCTTGAAGAAGGGCTGAAGCCGTGTAGGCCCCCTCAATAAGGGGGACATGTTGAATGAGAATATCCTTTTCTGAAAATTCCTCAACCATCTCCAAATTCATGCGTGCACTGCCTAAATCGTAAAAGGCCAAGAGACGTTTAGCAGGCTGACTATCTACTGCTACTTGAACATGGTCAAAACTAGATCCCAGTCCACCATCTTCAAGACCGCCTGTAGCTGTCAAAGGAATATTTGGTGCAACTTCACGAATCAGACTCACCAATCCCTTGGCAATATCAGCGGAGTGGGATACAATCACAATTCCAAGTTCCGACATGTCCTAGCCCTCCGCTTCTAGCAAGGCTTTGAAGAGTAGCCCAGACGAATAAGAGCCTGGGTCAATGTGACCAATAGAACGCTCACCTACATAAGAGGCACGTCCCTTGGTAGCAACAACATCCTTCGTTGAAAGAACTGCTTGATCGATGACTTCATTCGTTAATTGATCTCGTTTAACTGCTTCAATAACTGGGCGCCAGACATCAATCATGGTTTTTTCGCCAACTTGAGCATGGCCTCGTTTTTCAATCATATCGGCACCTGCCTCAAGGACACCTGCTAAATCTTGACCAGCCTGCTCAGCCTTCATCATCCCCATAAAGGCAGAGCCATAGAGCGGACCAGAAGCCCCACCAACCTTGCTTATCAGAGCCATTGATACCGTCTTTAGAACATCTGCCGTACTTTGAGGGTCTGATGTGTTAATAGCTTCAACGGCTGCTGCCATACCACGCGCCAAGTTAGCCCCGTGATCACCATCTCCGATAGGACCATCTAACTCAGATAAGTGATCTTTTTCTGCTTCAACTTTTTGATTAAAGACTTGCATCCATTTTACTGCAACTATTTTATCCATAATATACCCGATTTCTAGTTTTTGTCATTCTTACCATGCGATAGTCTTAACAGGACTTTCTAGAGCCTCAAGCCAAGCGTCATCTTCAATCTTCATAAGAGTTAGTGAAAGACCTGCCATATCAATAGAAGTCATGTAGTTTCCTAGTTTTCTATAGATCACTTCTAGACCCGCGTCTCTAAGAAGACTTGCAACATCATTGGCAAAGACATATTGCTCCATGAGTGGCGTTGCCCCCATACCATTGATGAGAAGAGCATAGCGATCACCAGACTTAGCATCAAAGGATTCAAGAAGCTTACCAGTTAATTCTTCTGCTAACTGGCGAGATGGCTGCATAGACTCCTTACGATAGCCTGGCTCACCATGAATACCAATACCATATTCAATTTCATCCTCAGCTAGAACAAAACCAGGCTTACCAACCTCAGGAACCGTCGCACCGCTAAGGGCCAAACCAATGGTGTGAATATTAGGAACAATCTTGTCAGCCAAATCTTTGATTTCAGCCAGAGACTTACCTTCACGAGCCGCATGACCTAGGATTTTGTGAACAAAAATAGTACCAGCAACCCCGCGACGACCTTGTGTATAGAGGCTATTTTCCACAGCAATATCGTCGTCCACAACAACACTAGCAACCTCGATACCTTCCATCTCAGCCAATTCTTGAGCCATCTCGAAATTCATGATGTCGCCAGAGTAATTTTTAACAACCATGAAGACACCGGCTCCCTGGTCCGCTTCCTTGATTGCTTCCAAAATTTGATCAGGCGTTGGTGATGTGAATACTGCACCTGCGATGGCTGCCGAAAGCATACCATCACCTACAAAACCAGCATGAGCTGGCTCATGACCACTTCCACCACCAGAAATAAGACCTACCTGACCAGCAACCTGCTCATTTCTTGCAATGATATCAAAACCTTCAACTCTATGAACCAGATCATTGTGAACATAAGCCAAGCCATCTAACATCTCAGTAACAATATTTTCAGGTTTATTGATAATTTTTTTCATGGAATTTCCTCCTTTTCAAAGGGATCATCTATTTACACTTCAATGTACTTCCATCTCAAATCAATTTTCCCTTATAAATACAGGTTTTCAATCATTTTAGAAGAGGAAAAGCAACAATGTGTAAACGCATACAATTTATAATTCAATTGTAGCACTTGCCTCCAGCCGTGGCAAGTTAAAAAGGAAGACCGTCATTTTCCTAAAATATATTATTAAGTAGAAGAAAAATCTCATAAAAAGACTCATTTTAGTCACTAAAGTCATTGAAAAACGGGTTCTCAAAGCTTATAATGAAATGGCTACTAAAGCGATAAGGAGCGGTTACATGACTATCGATTTTCCAAATGAAACAGAGACGCAAAACGAAATGGATGCCATCCTTCAGGCAGGGCGAGTTCTTATGGAGAGCGGTGCCGAGATTTACCGTATCGAAGACACCATGGGTCATATGGCCAAGTCTCTTGGCATCAGAGACTTCTCCACTTACGTGGTCAATCGAGGAGTTATGATTTCCGGACTCAACCGCTCAGGTCTTAAGGAGTCTCGTGTTCTAGCTACCTCAGTCCCTTCTATTCATCTAGGAAAACTAGAGGAGGTTAACCGCCTGTCTCGTGAACTGGCAGAACAGCCAAATCAGCCCGTTTCTAGCATTTTCCAAAAGCTGAAAACCATTGAGCAGAAGACTTTCTATCGTCCTTTAGAGGATATTATAGCCTGTGTCATTGGTGCTGGGAGCTTCTCGCTAGCTCTTGGAAGTGGCTTGATTGATGGTACTGCTGCGGCTATATCGGGACTTTTTGTGGGGATTGGTATGCAGCTCTTTTCCCGTTTTATTCATACTAGTTTCTTGCAGATTATTCTCTCTAGTGCCATTGCCGCTCTATCAGCTAATATTCTCTATTATCTGGGTATCGGGCAGCATCGTAGCGTTATCATCCTAGGAGCCCTGATGATTTTGATTCCTGGAGCCTACTTTGTTAATGCTATCCGTGAATTCACTCAGAACAACTACTATAGTGGTCTGGCCCTGATGCTGTCAGGGATCTCCACTTGTCTGTCTATCTCTGTCGGTGTTCTTGCCATGATTTCCCTTCTCCCCTTTGCGGAACAATTATCAGGCATGTTCTCAACACCGTCCACCTCATGGCAAGAGGTCTTGATTCAGACTGTCATGGCAGGACTAGGAACAGCAGCCTTCTCCGTGCTATACCGAGTACCTAAGAAATATTTTTTAGACCTTGGAACACTAGGTGCTGGCTCATGGCTCCTCTACCTCTTGATTTGGAATAACACCCACCACGAAGTTTTAGCCATCCTCTTTCCTGCCTTACTGGTCACTTTCACCTCACGTTTCTTGGCCCACTACCGTAGATGTCCAGCTACCGTCTTCCTAGCCTCAAGCATGTTCCCACTCATTCCAGGAATGAGCTTCTACCGTGCCATCTACTTCCTATTGATTGGAAATGCAGACCTAGGCCTCAACTTCCTACGAGCTTGCTTCCTAGCCTCATTTACCATCGCCATCGCAGTCAGTTTGACACAACAAATCCCTAGCCATTATTTTGTACTAAGGAAGAAAAAATAAATTGTTGAAATCCATTGGTTTTGTATACCAGTGGATTTTTTGATACCTCAATTAAGTAATCAATAGCAAAAAACAGAATACAACTTAGTCGGTTCAATTCAGTTGATCTTTTTTGTCATTTTAATTATTAATCATCACAAACAGATAAATCATCTAAAAAACATGGCGATTGATGACAATCCTCTTGCTAGATTAATGTTGCGTTCTGATTCCTCTTGGAATTCTGCGAGAGTCTTACTCAACTCACTCACTCCATAACTTAATGAAATTCCTTTAGAAAGATTCTCGACTGCTAGAACTTGAATAGCTCTGCGTAACTCTGCAAGAAGTTCACTACTATCCTTCTTTCCAACTTCAATTTCATTTTTAAACATTACGAGTAACTTTCTCTCATTTTCAGTTGTTTCTGGATTTAAAATAAGATTATAGATATTGTTTAAGATATCCGTAATTTGCATGTTATTGCTTTTTGTCATCTGGAACACTCCCTAAATAGGTCCTGCTTTTCTCAAGGTAAACATTTGATTTATACTATCATCAAATTCGGAAAGAAATGCTATCTTGGTAAGCACACCTATATTCTTTATTTGAAAAAGATTCTACGCTTATCATAGACTACTGTCAATACTATGCCGAAAAAAATCTAAATAGAAGCACAGTCACCCCCCCACCCGTGAGAACGGGTGGCTTGCTCTTCGGCTGAAAGCCTCTGCTACCGGCCAAGGCCTAAAGGTCTACCGAATGGTTTCCCTTCAGCACCACATTTGCTAGCTGACCCGACTAGCCGGTCTCTTTAAGACTACTTTCTTTTATTCTTATCACCTGTAAACGAATCACATTCCTCGAAAATACTGAACTGATCTGCTATCATGTCCTCTTGTAATGGATTACGAATATATTCTTCAATTCGCTTCT
>NZ_JWGQ01000038.1:0-35854 GCF_001069025.1 Streptococcus sp. 1004_SSPC
TTTAGCTCCAGTGAGACCACGTTCGCCTCGGTCTCCTTTTTCACCTTTAGCTCCAGTGAGACCACGTTCGCCTTGGTCTCCTTTTTCACCTTTGGCTCCATCTTTAATAGCAATTTTTTGAACAAGTTCGTCTACACCTTCAGTATAAACACCGTTTCCATCGTTATCAAGATAGAAAGTGAGGTTATTTGTATCACCGACTTTATTTTGATCGACACGTGGTTTTACTGTATCGATTAGCTCTTTAGCCACACCAATTTGCATAATACGTGGCTTAGCTTCTTTAGTAACAGAATTACTAATTGGTAATCCTAAAAGTGTTTCGTTACCAAATCGATGTACTTTATAGGTAATTTGACGTTGTCCTTTTTCACCTTCTCGAACTAATCTAGTTTGACCTTCTAGTAACTTACTAGTTGGAAGATAGACAGTTTGGAAGTCAATGTCTTCTGAAACAGTCTTGTTATTAGTACCACCATAAGGGTTTGCATCCAAGTATAGTGGGTTTGCTCTATAATAATAGTTGGAGTTGCTGTATGGGTCATTGCTAGTAGCGGCACTACCACCACCTTGGTCCACGTTAAAAGTAACTGGTTTCAAACGAACAGATAAGTCACCATTTGGATTAATGATAGGCAAACTAAATCTGATTGTTTGTTTTTCACTCGTTGATGTAGCAGAAGTCATACTGTATCCTGAGTGCGATACGAAGTTGCCACCCTGACTAACAGGTCTTGTTTGTTCTCTCAACCTTGGAGTCGTGATGGTTGCATTTGAAGGATTTCCAAATCCATCCCCTTTATCCAAGATAAAGTTATTATTAACAAATTCACCTGGACCAGAATAGTCGATTGTGAAATTCAATTTATTACCTTGACGTACTGTTGTTACATCGTAATGAATGGAATTACCACCACGTGAGTTCCCGTAGCCACGGAAACTATAACTACGACCACCTTGACTAATATCTGTAAATGCAACTGTATTTCCAGAACCTGAAACAATTGGGTTTGCTGGATTGCTAGACGCTCTAAAGCCACTGTGTCCCTTATCTAAGTCTTCCTTACGAATTGCTGGATTTTGACGAGCATCAGAAAGGCTCAATCCTGGTTTCAAGATTTCATTAGTTGCTTCTACTTTAGCAGTTGTGCTAGTTGGCAAAACAGCACTATCAACAGCTGAGCGATCAGACGTTGTTGCAGCTGGCTTAGACTCTTCTTTCGCTTCAACTACATCAGCTTTCTTCCCTACAGGCGTTTCTAATACAGTTCCTTTGTCAGAGTTAGAACGAGACTCTAGACCAATATTAGCTGATTTATCTTTTGCTTCTTCAACTTTTTCTGCTGGTTTAGTAGCTTCTTCAGTTTTAACTGGAGTCGTTTCTACTGGATGAGCAACAGTTGGAGCTGTGTAAGTTGTTTCTTTTTTAGGGGTAGAGACTTCTGCTAGTTTAGTAGCTTCTTCAGTTTTAGCTGGAGTCGTTTCTACCGGATGAGCAACAGTTGGAGCTGCGTAGGTTGTTTCTTTTTTAGGGGTAGAGACTTCTGCTGGTTTAGTAGCTTCTTCTACCTTATCAACAGAAACAATGTTAGTTACTTCTGGATTTTGTTCCTCCGCTTGTACTGCTTGCGCATTAGCAGCAGTTCCCAAGACTAAGGCTGTCCCAAGCAAGACACTAGCCGCACCAAAGTGATACTTACGAATAGAGTATCGTTGATGCATGCTATACCAGTCAAATGATTTCTTATGTGAATGTTTCATTTTGAACTCCTAAATAATATTTTACAATTCCCAATCTACAACCATTTGATATAAAAATCAATATTTTCTGAATAATTGATATATTCTGTTTTTGCACCTAAGAGTCACTTATATTATTCTAAATTCTCTGACTACTAACGACAATTTTCTTATTCTAATTTTATTGTACTTTTTGGACAAGAATGTGATAGAATAAATTAAGGAGGAGACTATCTACATGCGTAACCTTTTATCCACAAAAGTTCAACGACAATTACGTTTAATGGAAACTTTAATTCAAAATCGTAATTGGATGAAATTACATGAACTTGCCGAAAAATTAGAATGTACAGAACGAATCTTAAAAAGTGATTTAAATGAACTACGTCTTGCCTTTCCAGATATTGACATCCAATTTTCTGCTAACGGAATCATGATAGATTTAGCACTTAACACTAGTGTAGAAGATGTATATCAATATTTTCTTGCACATTCTCAATCTTTTCAATTACTAGAGTATCTGTTTTTCAATGAGGGCCTACCTATTTATCGAACAATAGAAAATCTTCATTCTAGTAATGCTAATCTCTATCGATTAGGTCGAAATATTACAAAAACTCTATCATCTCAGTTTCAAATAGAATTATCTTTTACTCCATCCGAGATACGTGGGAATGAGATTGATATTCGCTATTTTTTTGCCCAATATTTTTCTGAGCGCTATTATTTCCTTGATTGGCCTTTTCCTGACCTTCCTGAGGAAGATTTAACAGAGTTTATTGACTTCTTCTATAAAATTACGAATTATCCAATGCGATTTTCAATTTATAGAATGTACAAACTGATGATAGCTATCAGTATTTACCGCATCAAAAATGGTCATTTTATCGACTTACCAAATCATTTCTATGATGAATACTATCCTATTTTGGAAAGTATTCCAAACTTTGAGGAGATACTTGTCCATTTCTCTGAGAAATTGGGGCTGGAAATCACTCCAGATATCATTGCCCAAATTTTTATATCCTTTATTCAAAACAATCTTTTCTTAGATCCTCAAGAATTCTTCAACTCTTTAGAAGAGAACAGTGAAGCAAGATACTCTTACCAATTACTTAGTCAAATATTAGAACGCCTATCAAAACAATATAAGATTACTTTTACCAACCACGATGAGCTGATTTGGCATTTGCACAACACTGCTTTATTTGAAAGACAGGAAATCTTTTCTACCCCAATCTTATTTGAACAAAAAGCATTGACGATTCAAAAATTCGAAGTTTACTTCCCAGACTTTATGGGAAGTGCGCGTCAAGAACTGGCTCAATACCGTCAAGCAATTGGACAGCATGACCATCCTGAACAGTTGGAACACTTGATGTACACCATCTTAACCCATGCTGAAAACCTCTCTACTCAGTTGTTAGAAAATCGACCACCTATCAGGGCTTTGATTATCAGTAACTTTGACCATGCTATATCCCTTACCTTTGTTGATATGCTCTCCTATTACTGTAATAACCGCTTCACCTTCGATATTTGGGATGAATTAGAAACAAGTCCTGAGATTTTAAATCAGACAGATTACGATGTCATCGTGTCTAATTTCTATATTCCAGATATCACCAAGAAGTTTATTTGCCAAAACCATCTGTCAATCATGGATTTGGTCAATCATCTTAATACTTTATCAAATGAGATCCATTTATCCAATACTTTATAAGCTAGAAAAAAAGTCAGCATGATGTGCTGACTTTTTCTCTTATCTGATTTATATACTTCCTTAACAAAAACCAATTCCTGTAACTTTTGTAGTGGATAAAATTCTATAGATCTTATGGACCATATTTGCTTGTAGGAAAAAGTCCCATAAGATCTATAATGAGAAGAGACACAACAACTCATTAGAAAGAATCATATGAAAGAATTACACTTTATCACAAAACCACTCGATAGTTAAGACTCTAATATCCAGATTCTAGACATCATCAATAAGGATATACACAAGAAGATCATCGCTTAACTGGACTATAATACCCCATCTTGTCCTGATTGCGAAAGCCAAATGAAGAAATAGGAATTTCAAAAACCGTCTAAGATTCCTTACCTTGAAATGACTGGTATGCCAACTAGAATTCTGCTGAAAAAGCGTTGTTTTAAGTGCTACTATTGTTCGAAAATGGTGGTCGCTGAGACATCTTTCGTCAAGAAAAATCACCAAATTCCTCGTATCATCAATCAAAATATTGCTCAAAAGTTAATTGAAAAGACTTCTATGACCGATATTGCACATCTGCTTCCCATTTCAACGTCAACTGTCATTTGTTATTCGTAAGCTCAATGACTTCCGTTTTAAGCATGATTTTTCTCGTCTTCCAGAGACCATCCGAAATCACTTTCTTAAATATGATAGAGTAGTCCGATGTCGAGTGAAAATCATGACTATGGATATGTTTAGCTCTTACTATGACTTGGCTAAACAGCTTTTTCCATATGCTAAAATTGTACTTGATTGCTTTCACCCTTCGTTATTATATTTCTAAACTCATGCTGAAACAGTTCAGTGAACAGTTTTACTCCAACACCTTAGATCTTAGCCGTGTTATGAGTCATATGCGTGTTCAAATCATAAATCAATTTGAGCGAGAACCTCATGGATACAAGACAATCAAACGTTATTGAAAGCTCATTCAACAAGATTGTTGTAAACTCAGCGCTAAGCGATTTTATCGTCCTACTTTTCGTATGCACTTGACGAATAAAGAAATTCTAGACAAGCTTTTGAGTTTTTATGCCCCTATCTAGATATTAGCTTTTCGTCACCCACTACAGTCAACAAAGAGCTAAAAAATAGGAAAAGCCATCCAAATGGACAGCTCTTTCACTATTTAGAAAGACCAGTAAAGAAATCTACAATAGCTTGCCAGATTTTTGAGAAAATATTTTTGCTATTCTCAACTGCTTTGTTGGCATTAAAGTTTAGGTTGATTCCAGAGAAGGTATTACCAGCTTTCGAAACGATAGAATCTTTAAGTGAACTCAAGGTTGACTTAAAGTTAGCACTATCAATGATTGAAGACTTAGATAAATTCATAGCAAAATTCACCAGAAGGTTAATTTGTGTACCAGAAAGATCCAAGTTGTAGTTATTGATGGTTTGCTGAACAATCGTTTTAGCTTGGTCTTCAGTCAACTTATCCCCCTTATTAGCAACTGCTGACTTAATATCAGTCATAGCTACATTAAGCTTATCCGCATCATAGTTACTCTTACCTGAATTTTCCTCATTGATTTGGGAAAGGGTTTTAAGCTCCTCCTGAGCAAGCTCTTTGCTTTCATCTGAGACTTTAGCTCCATTCTGCTCTAGAGAATAATAAATACCAGCCAAGGCGCTTTCCCCAGTTACTGGAATAGGTGCTGCTACTGTAATCTTAGCATGTTCGATACCAAGTGTCGTGGCAGCATTACGGTACATATCTGGAGTGATTTTAGTGATATTTTGTGGTGTCACAATCTCTACACTCAAGGTTTCCTTAGCACCTAGCTTAGCAATCTTTACTGAAGAATATAGCTGAAGACTAGAATCGTCAGCAACATTCATGATATTCGCATAAGCAGATGTCGTAAGTGTCTTAACATTGGTATCCTTACTACTATCATACCCTAACAAATTCAAGGTTTCATTACGTTGCTCTTCCGACAATGAGTAACCCATCACATAGTCTGGTTGAACATAAGATTCATCAATAACCTTTTGGACTTGCGATGACGTTGCTGCTTGCGCAACCGAAGTGAAGGCTGTTACTGAAGCCAATAAAGCCATCCCAGTAACAAGAAGTTTTTTCAATTTCATGTGTGTTTCCTTTCGAAAATAGAATATTATTCCATAATCTCCTAAAGGACGACTGGTATGAGACCAACCGTAAATTTATTATACCATGACTTAAAAAATTAAGGTCAAAAAAACTACTCGTGCAACTCCAAGGGAAGACCATCCGGATCAGCAAAGAAAGTCATCTTTTCACCGGTAAAAGTGTCCTTACGAATAGGTTGGCAGGAAATACCCTTTTCTTCTAAACTCTTGACAACCTCTTCAATATTAGCCACTTTAAAAGCTAAATGACGTAATCCACATGCCTCAGGATAAGACAGACGTTTTGGTGGCTCCACATAGGCTAGATCACTAGTCTTATTTCCAAAGATTTCCAGTTCTATATCACCACAACGTAGATCTAATTTATAATCATGACGTTCCGGACGATAATTTTCACGTATAATTTCAAACCCTAGTTTATTAACATAAAAATCTCGAGATGAATCATAATCAGAAACAATGATAGCGACATGGTGTATTGTTTTCAAAAACATTTTTTCCCTCCATAGAAAAAGGCCTTATGGCCTTTTCTTAACTTTGAAATTGATTGTATGACTTATTGAAGGCTTCAATAATATCTGAACTTGCCTTGTTAAAATCTACCTGTGATTTCAATTCACCTTTGACGATTGTACGCTGAGTTGCTTCAGCATCCGTACATGTTACAAGGGTAATTTCAGACTTGCCAGGTGTATCATCAACTACTGCTACTTCAGTTGGTTGGACAACCTTCACCTCACTAATAACATAAGTATAGACCTTATTTTTATCCGTAAGATAAATCTTCATGCCATTTTTTGCTCTATCTAATGGTGAGAAGAGCATATCAGAAGCCCCAGCGATACCAAAGACGTGGTGACTAGCTAGTGAATAGTTGTTTTTTCCCCCCATGACTTGATTTTCCTTCATAGTTCCAGCACCGTAGGTAAGCTCTGTATTACCAAGTCCTTTGAAAATAGGAAGATTGATACCCACCTCTGGAATAGCAATACCACCAACTACTGGAAGTTCTTGAGCATTCATTTGTGCCTGCAAGACAGACTCAGTGCTAATTGATTTAACGGTATCAAAGTCAAAGCTCGTCTTAGCTTCCTTGTTTTTCTCAATAGTCTTCTTAGAAACCTTACTTACTTGATATTTATTAGTATTCCAAGCAATTACAGTGTTTCGAATCGATTTATTGAAAATTAAAGCTAAACCAACAACCAAGAGAACAACAATCAAGATCCAACGAAGGACCTCAAGCCACTTACGATGCTTTTTAGGCGTCTTATTTTTGTTATCTTTTCTCATTAGTTATCACCACTTTCTTGGTCTTCAGTAACTTGATCAACTTCTTCAGGTTCAACCAAAGCAAAGGTGACAATACGAGCAGTATCATCTAAACGCATGACCTTAACCCCTTGAGTTGCACGACCAGTTTGCGAGATATTAGCAACTGCGGTACGGATAATGACACCCGTATCAGTTATGACCATAATATCCTCATCACCAGAAACTGTTACAATACCTGCTAGGTTACCATTTTTATCAGTGATATTAGCTGTCTTAATACCTTTACCACCACGACCCTTAGTTGGGTATTCAGTAGCTGAGGTACGCTTACCGTAACCTTTTTCGGTGACAATCAATACTTCTTGGTCTTCAGTAATAGCTGCTGCACCAACAACTTGGTCACCGTCACGAAGGGTTACCCCTTTAACACCAGCGGCCATACGACTCATACTGCGAATAGTATCCTCTTTGAAACGCACACTGTAACCAAATTTAGTACCAATAATAATTTCTTCATTACCAGTAGTCAAGAAGACATTGATTAGCTCGTCACCTTCTCTAAGTTTCAAGGCAATCAATCCATTTTGACGGATATTTTTGAATTCTGCTTCCTTAGTTCGTTTCACTAAACCTTGGCGAGTTACAAAGACAAGGTGATTGTTATCTGACCCTTCATCGCTCTTAGCATTAATCACTGTTTGAATTGTTTCACCTTCATCCAACTTCAAGAGATTGACAATTGGTAACCCCTTAGCTGTACGGCCATACTCAGGAATTTCATAACCCTTGAGACGGTATACACGCCCTTTGTTGGTCATAAAGTAAAGGTGATCATGAGTGCTTGTTGAAACGATATCACGAACAAAGTCGTCATCGTTCACACCTGTCCCTTGAACTCCACGTCCTCCACGTTTCTGAGAACGAAATTCGTCTTGAGCCAATCGTTTGATATATCCCTTGCTAGAAAGAGTGATAACGACATCTTCTTCTTCGATTAGATCTTCATCTTCAAGTGAGACAACTTCACCGACCATCAGTTCTGTACGACGGGCATCTGCGAATTTACGCTTACTTTCATCCAACTCTTCCTTGATGATAGCAATGACACGTTCTGGTTTTGCCAAAATATCAGCCAAATCAGCAATCAAGGCAAGGAGATCATTGTACTCATTTTGAATCTTATCACGTTCCAAACCGGTCAAACGACGCAAACGCATATCAAGAATGGCCTGACTTTGACGTTCAGTGAGTTCAAAGCGAGCCATCAACTCGGCTTGAGCCTCTGCATCAGTTTGACTGTTACGAATAATCGTAATCACTTCATCCAGATGATCAAGCGCAATTAACAAGCCTTCTAAAATATGGGCACGTGCTTCAGCCTTATCCTTATCAAACTGTGTACGACGGACCACAACCTCTTGTTGGTGAGCAATATAGTCAGCCAAAATTTGACGCAAGGAAAGGATTTTGGGCACACCCTTTTCAATGGCCAACATATTGAAGCTGAAGTTTGTCTGAAGTTGAGTTAATTTGAACAAATTGTTCAAGATTACGTTGGCAGATGCATCACGACGCACTTCGATGATAAAACGTACCCCCTCACGAGAAGACTCGTCACGAACTGCTGTAATCCCCTCAATACGTTTTTCCTGGGCCAAACGAACGATGTGTTCATGGACCTTAGTCTTATTGACCATATAAGGAAACTCAGTGACTACAATGCGCTCACGACCTGATTTGGTTGTTTCAATTTCAGTACGCGAACGAAGAACAATAGAGCCTTTACCAGTTTCGTAAGCACGGTGAATACCAGATTTTCCCATGACCAAACCACCAGTTGGGAAGTCTGGACCAGGAAGAACTTCCATCAATTCACGGGTTGTGACTTCAGGATTGTCCATCATCAGTTTAACGGCATCTATAGTTTCAGCCAAATTGTGTGGTGGAATGTTGGTCGCCATACCAACGGCAATCCCTGTCGCACCATTGACAAGAAGATTTGGAATACGTGATGGAAGAACAATTGGCTCACGTTCAGAACCATCGTAGTTATCTTGAAAATCTACGGTATTCTTATTGAGATCACGGAGCATCTCCAGGGCGATTTTAGACATACGAGCCTCAGTGTAACGCTGAGCGGCTGCGCCATCACCATCCATAGAACCAAAGTTTCCGTGACCGTCAACCAACATGTAACGGTAACTCCACCATTGAGCCATACGAACCATGGCTTCATAGATAGATGAGTCACCGTGTGGGTGATATTTACCCATAACATCCCCGGTAATGCGGGCAGATTTTTTATGAGGCTTATCAGGTGTCACCCCAAGCTCATTCATTCCATAAAGAATACGACGTTGTACCGGTTTTAAACCGTCACGAACATCTGGGAGTGCACGAGATACGATAACACTCATGGCATAATCGATAAAACTCGTTTTCATCTCAGACGTCAAATTAACGTCAATTAAATTATTATCTTGCACTCTAAAAATGCCTCTTTTCTTTCATTCAAATCATTCTAAATTCTCATAAAAGAGAATGGAAAATTTCTATAATATTATACCATAAAACGCTTTATATTTCAGTTCCCTAAAACGCTTTCATTTGATAATTCCTTAATATTTCGTGACATCCATCACTTAAAATGGTAGAATAAGCAGTGTATGGGGTAACCCAATAAAAAATTAAGGAGATGTTTAGACCATGACTGCAACTAAACAACACAAAAAAGTCATCCTTGTTGGTGACGGTGCCGTAGGTTCATCTTACGCTTTCGCACTTGTAAACCAAGGTATCGCTCAAGAACTAGGTATCATCGAAATTCCACAATTGTTTGAAAAAGCTGTTGGTGATGCGCTTGACCTTAGCCACGCACTTGCTTTCACTTCACCTAAAAAAATCTACGCAGCTAAATATGAAGACTGTGCGGATGCTGACCTTGTAGTTATCACTGCTGGTGCTCCACAAAAACCAGGTGAAACTCGTCTTGATCTTGTTGGTAAAAACCTTGCTATCAACAAATCTATCGTTACTCAAGTTGTTGAATCAGGCTTCAAAGGAATCTTCCTTGTGGCAGCTAACCCAGTTGACGTATTGACTTACTCAACATGGAAATTCTCAGGATTCCCTAAAGAACGCGTTATCGGTTCAGGTACTTCACTTGACTCAGCTCGTTTCCGTCAAGCACTTGCTGAAAAACTTGATGTCGATGCTCGTTCAGTTCACGCTTACATCATGGGTGAACACGGTGACTCAGAGTTTGCGGTTTGGTCACACGCTAACATCGCCGGTGTCAACCTTGAAGAGTTCCTTAAAGACAAAGAAAACGTTCAAGAAGCTGAATTGGTTGAATTGTTCGAAGGTGTTCGTGATGCAGCTTACACAATTATCAACAAAAAAGGTGCTACATACTACGGTATCGCAGTAGCCCTTGCTCGTATCACTAAAGCTATCCTTGACGATGAAAATGCAGTACTTCCATTGTCTGTATTCCAAGAAGGTCAATATGGTGTAAGCAACGTCTTTATCGGTCAACCTGCTATCGTAGGTGCACACGGTATCGTACGTCCAGTAAACATCCCATTGAACGATGCGGAACAACAAAAGATGAAAGCTTCTGCTGATGAATTGCAAGCTATCATTGATGAAGCATGGAAAAACCCTGAATTCCAAGAAGCTTCAAAAAACTAATCTTACTTTAGTTAAATAAAAGCCTCCAGTTGGAGGTTTTTTAGTATTTAAAAAAGAAAAACAGCTAATTCAAATGAATTAGCTGTTTAATATTATTTAGCGGAGATAGCTGCTTTAGCAATATAGCTAAGTGGTTGGTTAAAGTGTGGCAAGAAGAACAAATCAAGCAATTGTAGACGATCGATAGTTACACCTTCTTGGATAGCCAATGAGAACATGTGGATTCCCATTGAGATATCCATACGTGAAACCATTTGAGCACCCAAAACTTTACGAGTATCTTTATCATAAACAATCTTGATAGTTACATCGTCATTTTCATCTTCCATGAAGGCAGCTTTTTGAAGATCTGTTGATTCTACTACTGCTGGATTGAAACCAAAACGTTTTGCTTTCTCTTCAGTCAAACCAGTAGAAACCATGTTCAAACCATAGATAGAGATACCATTTGATCCTTGAACACCGTTTGATTCTACATCACCACCACCGGCATTGTGTCCACCTACAATACCTGAACGAACAGCATTTGAAGCCAAGGCAATGTAGTTGACATCGTCAAGAGCATTGTCATAAACCGTAGCACAATCACCTACAGCGTAAACGTCCTTAACTGATGTTTCTTGTTTCTTATTAACAAGGTAAGCACCATTTCGGAATGTTTCCAATTTACCAGCTCCAAGGGCTGTATTAGGACGGAAACCAACGGCAAGAACAACCATATCTACATCGTAAGCATTTTTATCTGTTACGATGCGTTCTACCTTAGTTTCACCTTCTACTGCTTTAACAGTTTCGCCAAAGGCCAATTGGATCCCATGGTCTTCCATATTTTTAGCCATACGGTCTGTAAAATCGCGATCATAGTATCCTGCCAAACATGTGTCAACAACATCAATAAGGATAACTTCTTTACCATGACGTTGGAAAGCTTCAGCCAATTCAACACCAATGTAACCTGCACCAACGACTGCTACACGTTTGATGTCTTGTGACTTATCGTTCAACTTATCAATAACTTCTTGAGCGTTTTGGAAAAGTTTAACGAATTGAAGGTTTTCAAGAGTCGCTTCGAAAGTACGACTCCCTTCTTTAATCTCAGCACCATCGATTGGAGGTAAGATTGGCTGTGAACCAGTAGCTAAAATCAATTTGTCATATGATTCAACATGCTCTTTACCATCAACAAGAGCTGTAACAGTTTTACCGTCAAAGTCAATAGACTCAACTGGTGAGTTCATATAAACTTTTGCACCCTTGCTTTCGAGGCCTTCTTTGTTGGCATAGAAAAGGCCATCAGAACCTGAGATTTGATTACCAATCCAAAGAGCCATACCACAACCCAAGAATGAAATGTTAGAGTTTTGATCGAAAACAACTACTTCATTTTGGTCTCCGTAATTATCAAGAATAGTATTAATACTAAAAGTACCAGCATGGTTAGCACCAACAACTACGATTTTTGACATAAGTTTATCCAACTTTCTTTTGATAATAGTTTACTATATCATTTTACCACAATTGGAAAACGGTTACACGTTTTATGCTCAAACTTTGTTACTTTTTGAACAAAATAAGACATTTTGATTTAAAATCGTCATTTTATTAGCTCAATCCATATTAACTAGTGTGCTATGTTAAATATTCTTATCACTAACTGACCCTAGAGTCTCTATCATTAAGCTATTATCAAAACCTAATGACTACTACTTGGCTCTTTGACCACTCAAAAAAAGAGTGAGTGACACTCCAACTCATTGAGAAGATATCAACACTCTTTTTGATTATACTAACTCATTAAAATCCCAAACGTCTGTCCAACCTTCATAAAATTCAGGTTCGTGACATACCATTAGGACACTACCTTTAAATGCCTGAAGGGCACGCTTCAATTCGTCCTTTGCATCAACATCCAAGTGGTTGGTTGGCTCGTCCAGAACAAGGACATTATTTTCACGATTCATAAGGAGACAGAAACGAACTTTAGCCTGCTCTCCTCCTGACAAGACCTGAATTTGACTTTCAATATGTTTAGAAGTTAAACCACATTTGGCTAATGCTGCACGAACCTCAGCTTGATTTAAAGCTGGGAAAGCATCCCAAACCGCTTCAAGTGGGGTCTGACGTGATCCTTCTGCTTCTTGCTCAAAATAACCTAGGTCAATAAAATCACCCGTTTCAACTTCTCCTTCAAGAGGTTGAATAATCCCAAGTAAACTTTTCAACAAAGTGGTCTTACCAATACCATTGGCACCAACGATAGCTACCTTTTGATTACGTTCGAAGGTAAGATTCAAAGGAGCCTTGGTCAAAGGGCGGTCGTAACCAATAACGAGGTCTTTGGTTTGGAAAATAAACCGTCCTGGCGTACGGCTTTCCTTGAAATGGAATTCAGGTTTTGGTTTTTCTGCTTGCAACTCGATAATTTCCATCTTATCCAATTTCTTCTGACGAGACATGGCCATATTTCGAGTAGCAACGCGCGCTTTATTACGGTTAACAAAATCTTGAAGGTCGGCAATTTCCTTTTGCTGACGTTCATAGGCAGCTTCTAATTGTGCTTTTTTCATAGCATAGACAGATTGGAAATTGTCATAATCACCTGCATAGCGAACCAGATCTTGATTTTCAACATGGTAGACAATGTTAATCACATCGTTTAAGAATGGAATATCATGCGAAATGAGAACAAAGGCATTCTCATACTCTTGGAGATAGCGTTTAAGCCAGGCGATGTGTTCAGCGTCCAAATAGTTTGTTGGTTCATCGAGGAGCAAGATATCTGGTTTTTCAAGCAATAACTTAGCCAAGAGAATTTTGGTACGCTGACCACCTGAAAGATCCGTCACATCGGTATCCATACCAAAATCCATAACACCCAAGGCACGAGCAACCTCGTCTATCTTGGCATCTAGGGTATAGAAATCACGAGTCTCCAACCGATCCTGAAGCTCACCTACTTCTTCCATCAAAGCATCAACATCGGCACCTTCTTCTGCCATAGACATATAAATCTCGTTGATACGTTCTTCAGTTTTAAAAAGCTCATCGAAAGCTGTACGAAGGACATCACGTACGGTCATCCCCTTTTCAAGGACAGCGTGCTGATCCAAATAACCCGCTGTCACGTACTTAGACCACTCTACCTTACCTTCATCTGGCTGCAATTTCCCAGTAACGATAGACATAAAGGTTGATTTTCCTTCACCGTTAGCACCGACAAGACCGATATGCTCACCTTTGAGCAAACGGAATGAGACATTTTCAAAAATAGCACGGTCACCAAATCCGTGACTAAGATTTTTGACTTCTAAAATAGACATAGCATACCTGGGCTAAAACAGTCTTCAGCCCTTTCCTTTCTTGACATTAACTTAACTATTTTACCATTTTTTAGTATAAATTTGGACCTTTGCTTATGTAAAATCGAAAAGAAAAAGCAGGACCCGCCTGCTCAATCTTTAGTCTTTTTTCAAAATGCGTTTGAAGACAGGATATAAAAGAGGAACCGCAATGATTGTAACAACTGATGTTCCAAAAGTTCCACCAATTTTAGTAAGTGCCAATACCATGGCTGCATTGAGTGGTAAAGCCGCAACAACACTATTAATAATCGTATACTTAAGGAAATTTAAAATAATTTTGGTCACTGCCGCTATGACTCCAATGATTATGATGTTAGTCATTTTGTCATTTGATTTTAGAAGCTTTTCAAAAACAAGATAGAGAACATAACAAACAATTAAAGATTCTAAAATAGTAATCCAAACCTCAGCAGCATAACCATTGAAAATATCAAATAACCCTAACCCTACTGTTGCGACTAGCGCACCTTTTCTAGCACCAAAAATTAAGACAGCAATGACAACCAAGGCATTTCCCAGATGGACAAATTGAGGTCCAAAAGGAATACGAATAAACTGTACACTCACAATAATTAAAGCTGCGTACAAACTCAATTCAACTAATTCACGTGTTCTATCACTTTTCATTTTTCTCCTCCAATAGGGCGTTAAAACCACTGAATAAATAACCGATATGGGGCTCATAGCAAAGACCATATTTTAAAGGACGGCTATCGGACAGTGTTGACGAAAGAACCCTATCCATGACATCCAAGGCTAAATCACAAACTTTTAGTAAATCAAGATCATAAAAGTAACCTGCTGATATGATTGCCGTTAGTAAATCGCCACTTCCATAAAAATGATAGCGATAACGTTTTTGCATGCGATAAATCGTTCGATTGGTCTCTTTATCAAAATAAGCCAACCCAATTTTATCTGTCTCAAATGAGATACCTGTCAAAATAACTTTTCGAGGGCCAATCTTGCTTAAATCTCTCAGAAGCTTCTCAACAGTGACTTTATCATAGGAACCTGCTTCAAGATATGGAGTATCCGTCAACAAAGCAGCTTCTGTCAGATTGGGAATGATGACATCTGCCTGTTGACAGAAAGCCTTCATAGCTTCTACATAGTTTCTATCAAAACCTTGATAGAGACAACCATTGTCACCCATAATAGGGTCAACAAATAGAGCTATCTGTTTATCGCGAGCCAATTGAGCTACACGCTTTAGTGCTTCTTCTGACTTAAAATAACCACTCACAAGGCCATCTACTATAAAATCCAAGTTCTCCCACTGCTTACAAAGTCCCTTTAGATCATCCGTAAGATCCCGTACATAGATATTTTCAAACTCCCCTGTATGCGAAGATAAAAGGACTGTTGGTAGGGGAAGAACTTCAGTTTGACAAGCTGACATGATAGGGAGGCTACTAGTTAAAGCAACCTTACCTAGACCAACCAGGTCATTGGCAACAATTACTTTGGTCATCTATTTTCCTTCCCAGGTCTTTTTAAACTGTTTAACAAAACCTGTGTGGAAATAAATGTAGTAGGCCACTCCTAAACCAAGAATAGCAGCTACAATGTCAAAAGGAATCTTCATAATAGCATAGGCAGGTGTTCCATAGATAAAGGCTCTTCCTAAGCCATATCCGACTAAGTCAATAATAGCCCCAATTAAGAGACCTAAAGCTGCCTTAGACTTACTCAATTTTCCTAAACGTCCTCCAACAATGAGTGCAATAGCAAGAACTTGAAGGCCGTGTGTTACTAGGGTTACCCACATAGGAAGGGGGTAGAAAAGAAAATCTCCAATAAAGGAACCTACTCCGGCAATAATAACTGCTTCTGTAGGTGGAAAAATTAAACCAACTAGGAAAATAATAATACCGTTAAAATAGAAATGACCTCCTGGCACAGGAATAGATAAGAGACTCGAGCTCAAAATAATGACAAGTGCCATGAAAAATGCAGAAATGGTTAAACGTTTTGCAGACATACCTAAAACTCCTTAATCAATAAATATAGTATAAGTTTATGAAAATTCTGACGATTAAACAAGATAGTATTTCCGATACTGTCTGGGTACAGATTTTAGACAATAAAAAAACACCACACATTCATGTGGTGATAAGACTTATTGAGCTTTTTTATCAAAGTATTTGACAGGTGCCTTTTCAAGATTTTGTAGTGAAAGCTTAGCAGTCGCGTTAGCCTCAGTACCGTAATCAGAAAAATCAATGCTAAGTTCATGATCAAAATCTACAACGGCATAGTCAACAACGATTTCTTTAACTTCCTTAGGAGCAATTTTGGTCTTATTAGCAATCTTGTCTCTGTCATCATCTTTAGAGAAGACCATTGTCGCAACCTTCAATTCTTCCTTCTCCTGTTTAACATCGAGAACCACCTTCATCAAAAGAGTGTAGGCATTCATGGTTTCTTTACTTGAGTTGCTAAGTTTATAGTGAACACGTACAGCTTTCTGACCTTCTGGTGATTCGATTTTAGTTGCAGAAAGAACTTGTACGCTAGCATCTTGTCCCACAAATTGCATTTTGTTTTTATCGTATGTCCAAGTAGTCTCTTTATCCGGCGTACAGGCTGACAAACCAATAATGGTTAAGCAGGCAAGAGCGATAAGTCCTAAGACTTTCTTAAATGTCATTCTTACAATCTCCTTAAACTTGTTTAAAATAGGAATTTAGTATTTCCTAATAACCTTTTTATTATGTCAAAATCTAATAATCTTGTCAAATATCTCCAGACATCTTGCTCTCATAGAACAAATAGGGTAGAATAAGAAAAAATCTGTAAGGGGGGCAGTTATGAGCATTTATCAAGAAATTGTTGAGACTATCACCAAAGATATCCAAAATGGTAAATTAGAGAAAGGAAGTAAATTACCATCTATTCGTCAAATTAGTCAAACTTATGGTTGCAGTAAAGATACTGCTCAAAGAGCACTCTTGGAACTCAAGTATCAAAACTATATTTATGCCGTCCCCAAAAGTGGCTATTATGTTCTCGAGGGCCCCTCTAAATCCAATGATAAGGTTCTATTCAACCTTAATGACTATAATCAATTAGCCTACGAGGATTTTCGTCTTTGCTTAGATGAAAGTTTAGCAGGCCACCAAGACTACCTCTTCAACTATTATCATGAGCAAGCTGGACTAAAAGATCTGGTTGAAGCATTAAAAAATCGCCTTGCATCTGACGACATTTATGTCAATTCAAATCAAATTGTCATTACTTCAGGAAGCCAACAGGCCCTCTATATCCTATCACAGATGGATTTCGGTAATGGTGCTCACAAAATTCTTTTGGAACAACCTACCTACCACCGTATGAACCAACTAGTCAATCGTCAGAATCTATCTTACGAGACGATTAACCGTGGTTTTGATGGTTTAGATTTTGACCGCTTGGAAGAGTACTTTAAGTCTGGTCAGTTTAAGTTTTTCTATACCATTAGTCGTTACTCTAATCCTCTTGGATTGAGCTACACTGCTAGTGAAAAAGAAAAGCTTGCCCAACTTGCCAAACAGTATAATGTCTATATCGTCGAGGACGACTATATGGGTGACTTTAGCGATAGTAAAAATCTACCAATTCACTACTACGATACCCAAAATCAGACCATCTATATCAAATCATTTTCCATGGCACTTTTCCCTGGGTTACGTCTGGGGAGTGTTGTCTTACCACCAAATCTCAGAGCGACCTTTTTGGCTCACAAAGGGCTTATCGACTACGATACCAACCTCATTATGCAGAAGGCCCTCTCAGTCTACCTAGATAATGGCATGTTCCAAAAAAATATAAAAAAATTGCGTGATCTTTTTCAAGAAACCATGGCTAAAAGTCACGAAACTATCGAGCAAGCTAAGGTTTCCATTCCCTATCAGATTTCTCCTAGACACATTACCTGGAAGCTTCCAAAAGGGGTCTCATTAGAGAATTTCAAAGCTCAGAAACAAATTCGCTTTTTAGAAACATCCTTTATAAGACCGAGTTCTGAGACTTATATGCAAATAGGACATGGAAAAGAACTGAAGACTTTTTTAAAACTTTTGAAAATGACAGACTAAAAACTCAGACACACAAAAAAGCCATCAAAGCAATGGCTTTTTATTATTTAGTCTGTTCAAAGCGTAGGTGTACGATTACTTTGTCACCATAACCGTTACGCTCCAAATCTCGTTGCAAACGGTATGAAATATAATGTTCAGCAATATTGATAAAACCAGCTTCCATAAGACGATTTTCAACCAATGACTGAATCATGTTAATGGTTGGGCGTTCCACTTGGGCGTCTTGAAGATCAAGCACTACTTTACGAGTCACTTGAGCTAGGTTTTGGCGCCAAGCATCATCAATAACATACACAGTCTGGGCTGCTTTTAAGATGGCTTGGTAGATTTTATCAGGATCAAATTCAGCAACTTGACCATTACGTTTAATAATTTGCATGGCTACCCTCTTTTCAAGTTTTTTCTTTTATTATGCAAAGAATTTACATATTTGTCAAGTGCAAGTCACCGAAAGAGCTATTCGGACTGGTTATTCCCAGAATTTAGCAATGTAAAGTGGTTTGCCATGTCTATCAAAGGATAGAGTTGAGGGATAGGACATTGACTGATTATGTCGAATATAATTAGCAATTCTTTTATCGCCGTTTATCAGGTGAATGTCATAAGTCTGCCCGTCAAAACTTTCAAAGTGAGCATTAATCCTAGCACTACTCGTTTTAGACCCAACATGACTAATATCTATTTGTTCAACTTTGCCATCAATGCTTTTAGCTATAGGTCCTCCATAATCCTTGTAAATAGTGACGGTAGCTAAAACATCCTCAACCAAAACATAGGTCATTCCGAAAATAAACAGATAGACTATTGGGATAACAATGAAAGATAATTTACTTTTGCGAAACGTTTCTTTATGCCAAGCCCAAATATCCTGAGGTGACATGATTAAAAACTTCTTAACATACTGATGAACGAGTAACCTATAGACTAACACTAAAAATGTTAATTGCCCTAAGGGATAAGCAAAACTGGGTAAGCCATCAATAAGTACATTGACTTTATCAGATTCAAAAGTGTAATGTCCCCACACCCCGTTAAAGAACTCTAAAAACAAATTATCTCCTCTATGTAATATCGTCTAATAACTTAAAAATCCATCTTCTCAGATGGATTTTCTAACTATTAACGTACTTCTGCTTTAACTTTTTCAGTGAGAGCTTTAGTAATTTTTTCCATGTATTTGGCAACTTCTTCGTCTGTGAGGTTGTCATTTGGATTTTGGAAGGTAAGGCTATAAGCCATTGATTTCATACCTGCACCAAGTTTTTCACCTGCGTAAACATCGAAGAGTTTAACGGCAACCAAGCGTTTGACTCCTGCAAAGTAGATAGCATCCAGAACTTCTTGATGAGTGATTTCTACCTTGAGAAGAAGGGCGATATCACGTGATACTGCAGGGAATTTTGTGATTTCAACAAATGGTTGATCTGGTTGCAAGGCAGCTTCTACAACACTAAGGTTAATTTCAGCCACATAAGTCTCAGGAATGCCATAGTTTTTGGCAGTTTGTGGGTGAACTTGACCAAGGAATCCAATCGTTTGACCATCAAGTACAATAGCAGCTGTACGACCTGGGTGCATACTTGCGAGATCTTTTGTCGCTACATAGTCAACTGAAACTTCAAGTTTATCAAAGAGTGCTTCAACAATACCTTTTGCATAGAAGAAATCAACTGGTGTTGCTTTGGTTTGGAAATCTTTTTCAGCTACAAGACCAGAAATAGCGAAGGCAAAGGTATTGATTTCATTTGGCAATTCCTCTTTTGGATTACCCTTTTGTTCAAAGACCTTACCAATTTCGTAAATAGCAACGTTACTATTCTTACGGTTGACGTTGTAAGCAACGGTATCAAGCATACCAGAGACCATGTTCTGACGGAGGGCTGAGCGATCAACAGTCATTGGCCACATCAACTCAGTCAAATTACTTGGTGTCACAGCAAATTCAACAGCTTTTTCAGGTGTTGTCAAAGCATATGAGATGATTTCAGTCAATCCAGCACCTTCAGCAATGGTACGAACCTTACGGCGAAGTACTTGTGTTTCAGTCAATTCACCGGCTGTCCCTGCTGCTTCTGGAAGTGTCGTAGGCAATTTTTCATAGCCGTAGATACGTGCAATTTCCTCAACCAAGTCTGCTTGGATACTGATATCCCAACGACGACGTGGTACAGATACTGTGAATTTATCGGCATCACCTGTCAATCCAAAACCAAGTTTTGCAAAGACATCTTCAATATCTGCAAAAGTCAATGCTGTACCAAGGCGAACATTCACATAGTCAAGACTTGTAGAAACTTGGACTGGTTCTGTGTCGACTGAACCTGCTTGAACACGGCCTGCAAGAACAGTACCATTTGCCAATTCTTGCAACATAGCTGCTGCAAAATCAAGCGCTTCAAGGACAGTATCGTTATTGATACCTTTTTCAAAACGTGATGATGATTCTGAACGAAGGTTAAGACGGCTGCTCGTCTTACGAACAGATTTGCCATCAAAAACAGCAGCTTCAAGAACAACGTTTTTAGAATTGTTGTCAATTTCAGTTGAAGCGCCACCCATAACACCTGCTAGGGCAACTGGTTTGTCAGCAACTGTAATAACAATATCTTCAGTAGTCAATTCACGTTCTTCACCATCGAGGGTCACCAATTTTTCCCCCTCACGGGCATCACGGGCAACGATTCGTGAATCTTCAAATTTGTCCAAATCAAAGGCGTGCATTGGTTGTCCAAAGTAAAGAAGAACATAGTTTGTCACATCTACCACATTGTTGATTGGACGGATACCAGCATTCATAAGAAGGTTTTGTAACCATTGTGGACTTGGTTGAACCGTGACATTCTCAACCACACGACTAGCATAAGTAGCCACTTTATCACTTTCAATAGCTACTGAAATCTTATCAGAGGCTGGTTTGCTGTCTTCAGTAACTGGTTTTTCTGGGAAATGAACAGATTTACCATAGATTGCAGCAACTTCATGAGCCACACCACGCATAGAAAGGGCATCGGCACGGTTAGGTGTGATTGACAATTCGATAATTTCGTCATCAAGGTCGAGATATGGGAAAATGCTATCTCCAGGAACAGCATCTTCAGGCAAAATTTGGATTCCATCTGCAAATTCCTTAGGAATAATGTTATCTGGAAGTCCAAGTTCTGCCAAAGAACAGATCATACCGAGAGATTCCATGCCTCGAATCTTCCCTTTTTTAATTTTGTAATTGTCCGCAATGCGTGCACCAGGAATGGCAACAATGACCTTGATTCCAGCAGTGACATTTGGAGCGCCACATACAATTTGACGTGGACCTTCAGCATCTCCTGTATCTACTTGACACAAGTGCAAGTGTGTTTCAGGTACGTCTTCACATGTCAAGACATGACCAACAACCAATTTAGACAAGCCTTCAGCAGGTGTCTCAACACCTTCCACTTCAATACCTGTCGTCGACATTTTTTCAGCGAGTTCAGCAGTGGTAACATCCACATCAACCAACTCTTTTAACCATTTATAACTAACTAGCATAATAATGATATTAAGACCATGTCCTTGCAGAGCAAGGAGCAAAGTGACAAGATTTTAGGAAGTCGCCTGAAATCCTAATTTCAGTAGCAACTTATCTAAATCTCGAACTTTGAGGTCGTATTCAAATCCTTTCTGTAAAATTATCAGTTCAACTGATAAATGAGAGAAGAATTTAAACCTCTACTTAGGGCGGGTTCAAATCCTTTCTGTAATTTAGGAATATGTATAGCTGATATAAGAGGAAGACGAACTGACACGTTTAATCGCCTTATAAACTCCTCTCTATCAACTTAATAATAGGTTTATAATTTCAATTTTAGTAACCAATCGCAGTCCACTTTACCATCACCAACTGGAAAATCGTGTTCTGAAAATTTTTCAAAGCCATATTTATCGTAAAATATCTGTGCTTTGAAATTTCTTTCCCAAACACCCAACCAGGCCCAATCACAACCTAGATCACGGGCTTCCTGCAATGCAAATTCAAAGAGTTGCTTACCCAAACCCATGCCTTGGAAGGCCTGACTAATATATATACGTTGAATTTCAAAGGCATTGTCCAAATGCTGCTCTGTTTGAGCAGAACCAACATTGGTCTTTAGAAAACCTGCCTTTTCACCATCAACGAGAATGAAAAAGTATCGCGATTCTTCATGAATGATTTCATCCAAGAGAACTTCTTCAGAAAGTGTGGTGTCGAAGTAACCTTGCAACTGAGCCTCGGTATTATCATGAGCAAAAGTCTCTCTAAAGGTATCTTCGGAGATAACTTTTAATTCTGCTACTTCTTCCGGAAGAACCTTACGAATAACGACTGACATGACAACCTCCTAAACCTTATTTAAACTGTTCTGAGAAACGAACATCCCCTTGATAGAAACCACGGATGTCGTTAATACCATAACGAAGCATGGCAATACGTTCTTGACCAAGACCAAAGGCGAAACCTGAATATTCTTCAGAATCAACACCTGACATCTCAAGCACTTGTGGGTGAACCATACCAGCACCAAGGATTTCAATCCAACCTGTCTTTTTACATACGTTACATCCTTTACCTCCACACTTGAAGCATGACACGTCAACCTCAACGGAAGGTTCAGTGAATGGGAAGTAAGAAGGACGCAAACGGATTTGACGTTCTGCACCAAACATTTTTTGAATAATCATCTCAAGCGTTCCCTTAAGATCACCCATTGAGATGTTTTTACCAACGACCAAACCTTCGATTTGGTGGAACTGGTGGCTGTGAGTCGCATCATCGGTATCACGACGGAAAACACGTCCTGGCGAGATCATCTTAAGTGGACCTTTAGAAAAATCGTGTTTATCAAGTGTACGAGCTTGAACAGGACTTGTGTGAGTACGAAGCAAAATTTCTTCCGTAATATAGAAAGTATCTTGCATGTCACGCGCTGGGTGATCCTTAGGCAAGTTCATACGTTCAAAGTTATAGTAATCAGTCTCAACTTCAAAACCATCAACGATTTGGAAGCCCATCCCCAAGAAAATGTCTTCGATTTCTTCAGCTGTTTGGCTAAGAATATGACGGTTACCAAGTTTAACTTGGCGTCCTGGAAGAGTTACGTCAAGACTTTCAGAGTCAAGTTGTGCTTGAATTTTAGCGGCTTCGACAATTTTAGTGGCTTCGTCAAAAGCTTCCGTCAAAACGTCACGAACTTCGTTGACCATTTTACCAACTTTAGGACGTTCTTCATTAGGAAGGTCCTTAAGTCCCTTCAAAAGGTCCGTCAAAGAGCCCTTTTTACCTAAAACTGCAACACGCAATTCTTGTAATTCCTTAGAGTGTTCACCACGCATTTCAGCCAGTTTAGCCTGCGTTGAGGTTTTCAACTCTTGCAATTGTGTTTGTAAATCCATGAGATTCCTTTCTGATGTGACAATTTCGAATCGCAAACAAAAAACCACATGCCAGAACTCCAACCCGGAGCGTTGACACGCGGTACCATCCGTTTTTTATCTGGTTTCCCAGACCTTGATTCGTCAGCCGTTTTCATGAGTGAATTCGCCAAACTTCCCTTGAGGAGGCTTCCAGTCCATGGCCCCCAATCCCTGTCAATTTCTATAAGGTTACTAGTCTCTACGACTTCTATTTAATTACCACCATTCTATCAAAAATTAGTTGTGCTTTCAAGTGCCTACAGTTACGTCAATTCAATAAGGTATTTTTGAAACTATTCTTTTTGGAAAAATCATTCAGGTAATGGTCAATGCCCGTATCAAACAAGCCTAGTCTCAAACTGAAAAAGATGAGCAGTAAAATAGACGCGGCAACCTTATTTTTTTCTGAAAGTTATTTCAATTTTTTTGAGACTATAAAAAAGATAGTGATAAAGCTATCAACTATCTTTCATGAACATATAATCTATTTTTAGTCAAAATCGAGGTCTTTTAGTTTAACTGAAACAATTTTTGAGACACCTGATTCCTGCATGGTCACCCCATAAATAGAGTCTGCTGCTGACATGGTTCCCTTACGGTGGGTAACCACAATAAATTGACTAGACTTGTCAAAACGATTAAGGTAGTCCCCGAAGCGTTTAACATTAGCTTCATCCAAAGCCGCTTCTACTTCGTCAAGGATTACAAAAGGTATAGTCTTAACACGAATGATGGCAAAGAGAAGAGCCAAAGCTGACAAGGCCTTTTCACCGCCTGACATAAGGTTAAGTGATTGAATTTTCTTACCTGGTGGCTGCACAGAAATTTCTACCCCAGCCTCTAGGAGATTGTCTGAGGTCAAAATCAAGTCGGCAGAACCTCCACCAAACATCTGGGTAAAGGTCTGTTTAAAGCTTTCTCGGATAGCCTCAAAAGTTGCTTTAAAGCGTGATTTCACTTCATCATCCATGTCATTTATGGTATTCAGAAGGAGACTCTTAGCTTCGAGCAAATCATCCTTTTGTCCGTTCAAGAAATCAAGACGTTGCTTAACCTCTTCAAATTGAGCAATAGCGTCCACATTGACAGGACCCAGAGCCTTAATCGAACGCTCAAGACCTTGCAGATTCTGGCGAGTTTGGTCGACATTGTCAAGAGGACAAGCCTGACCTTTGGCGACTTCAAGTGTCATCTGGTAATCTTCAGCTAACTGAGTCGCAAACTTACGAAGCGATTGACTAATCTGACTTTCACGCTCTTCCAGGCGAGTCTGCTGACGAATCAAGTTCTCATTACGATTACCTGCTTTAGCCAAACGCTCCTCCAAATCTTCCAACTGACCTTCGTAATCTTGCAGCTGAATCTTGGCACGGACAAGAGCTTGTTCCAAATCGTCCTTACGTTGGACAGCTTCTTTATGCTGTGCTTGCAAATGCGGAAGGCGATCAGTTTGGTCATCATTGACCTGGTTATTAAGGAGCGCTTGAAGATTATCCGATTCCTTCATTAACTCAGACAAGTCGGCTTGAAGACGATTACTTTCTGTCTTAGCAAAACGCAATTCTGCTTGCAAATCACGTTCCTTCAACTGAAGTTCAGATTGCTTGTCTAAGAGAACCTGTTTTTGTTGGCCAAGAGCGTCTTTGTCTTCCTTAATAGCCTCAATACGGTCATTAATGGCCTCACGCTTGGATGCAATTTGTGCTAACTCTGCTTTAAATTGTTCAGCCTTATCTTGAAGATTTGCTCCATCAGTTCCCTGAGAATCCTGTTTGAAACTATCCACTAGGGTTCGATTTTTCTCCACCTCTGACAGGGCTTGTTGGTGTTCTAAATCTAGTTTTTGCTCCTGAAGACGAGCATTTTCACCATCTACTTTAAGATCATCTAGCTCTTTCTGTAGAGCCTTACGTTTGGTCTTAAGGGCTTCAACTTTGGCTTCACTATCACTTAATTGGACCTTGATCTGGTTAATTTCAGCAGTCAATGCATCCAGTTCAGGCTTGATAAAGAGATTATTATTTTGTTTGTTGGTACCACCAGCAAAGGCACCACCGGGACGGATCTCAGACCCATCAAGAGTAACCATACGTACTTGGAAACGAACAGCTCGAGCAGCCTTATTAGCATTGTCAATGGTATCAAAGATTGCCGTAACCCCTAGGAGGTTTTGTAAAATATTAGATAAGCGTTCTTCATAGGTAACCAAATCGGAAGCCATACCAATAAAGCCTGGTGCATTGGCAAGACTTTGAGCAAATTGTCCATTAAGTTGACGTGGTTTAATAGTGGTCAACGGCAAGAAAGTCGCACGACCTTGACGATTACGTTTCAAGTAGTCAATCGAACGCTTAGCAGCCCCTTCGTCCTCAACAATAATATTTTGCCCGCTAGCTCCCATAGCAATTTCAAGAGCTGTCTGATAACGCGTATCAAAGGTCAAGTGTTCACTGACAGCACCAATAATTCCCTGAATGGACTGGGCATTTTGAAGGACAGCCTTAACCCCTGCATAGAAATTAGAATGATTTTTTTGAATAGATTCAAGACTTTGACGACGGGCATCTTTACTTTTAAGGTGATCCATGAGGTCAAACATCTGCTTTTGAGCCTCTTGATAGTCCTTATCAATAGCTTGATAAACCTGAGCCTTTTCTTTGTAACTAGCTAAAAGACTTTGAAGACTCTCTTTGGCTACTTGATAAGCTTTTTGGGTTTCGCTAGCCACTTCCTGAGCGGAGAGCAAATCGGCTTGAGCTTGTTTAAATTCTTCAGCTTGTGCCTCAAGCGCTTGTGTCTGACTGTCCATGTCGTGGGTGACCTGAGTCAAACTATTGGAAACCTTGGCTTCCTCCTGCATCAGACCAACATAATCCTCACGTAAACGTTCAATAAGCGTATCTGGATCATCAGAAAATTGCTCCAAATCTTTTTGAATGGCAGTCAGCTCCTGAGCAATAGTATTCAATTCAGCATCCAATTTAACTTTCCTTTGGTTAACCTTATCAAGTGATGCCTGAGCTTCTGCTTTCAAACTCTCTAACTCACTGAGACGAGATGCTGTCTCTTCTTTTTTCTCTGAACGCTGCTGACTCTCCATGGTATAAAGATCAATTTGACGCTCAAAATCACTAATAAGACGTGTGACATCCACCAAGGTTTGCTGGTCAGAAGAAATTTGTTCTGAAATTTGATGGCGTTTTTGCTTGAGTTCTTGATTTTCAGTCTCTAGATGATGGCGTTCCTCATAATAGCTGGTTAATTTTTCCTTGACCTCTGCCAAATCCTCTTGGGTCTGACTCAACTCAGACTTACCAATTTCAATATCGTGGACCAAAAGATTAAGCTGAGTCTGTCTACGCTCTTCATCTAATTCCAAATAACGTTTGGCAGTCGCAGCTTGCTTTTCAAGGGGTTTAACCTGACCGTCCAGCTCGTAGATGATATCTTCCAAACGATCAAGGTTATCTTGGGTTTGATTAAGCTTACTTTCCGTTTCTTTCTTACGTGTCTTATATTTGAGAACCCCTGCTGCTTCTTCGAAAATAGCGCGGCGTTCTTCAGGTTTGGCATTAAAAATAGCCTCAACACGACCTTGGGAAATAATGGAAAAAGAATCACGCCCTAAACCTGTATCCATGAAAAGGTCATGAATATCACGCAGACGAACCTTACGGCCCTCAATCAAATAATCATTGTCACCGTTTCGATAAATGTGACGCTCCACACGAATGGTTTCACCAGCACCCGCGATAAAGCCGTCACTGTTATCAAGAGTGACTGCCACTTCCGCATAGTTGAGAGCCTTACGAACCTCTGTCCCCGCAAAAATAACGTCAGGCATCTTGCCCCCACGCAAACTCTTGGCAGAGGATTCACCCAGTGCCCAGCGTAGACTCTCTGTAATATTTGATTTTCCCGATCCATTTGGACCTACAACGGCTGTTACTCCCTTGTCAAAGACGACTTGCGTCTTGTCCGCAAAGGATTTAAAGCCCTGCATTTCAATTGATTTCAAATACATGCTTAATTTCCTAGTTGTTCAAGGGCAGCCTTAGCCGCTGCCTGTTCAGCTAATTTCTTAGATTTTCCAAGACCTGTGCTGAGTTCTTTACCATCAACAGCTACCTGCATAGTAAATTCTTTGGCATGAGCTGGTCCAGACTCGTCAATAACAGTATAAGTAATATCAACCGTACCATTAACCTGAAGACGCTCTTGAAGTGCCGTCTTATAGTCTGTTACTCGGTCAAAGTTTCCCTTTTCAACCTGAGGAATCATGACCTGATTCAAAAATTTCTCAACAGCAGGCAAACCTTGATCCAGATAAAGGGCTCCAAGGAAGGCCTCCCAGAGGTCACCAAGAATAGTGGCACGTTCACGGCCACCAGATTTTTCTTCACCTTTACCAAGACGAATATACTGCTCGAAACCACAAGCCTTCGAAAATCCGGCTAAGCTCTCTTCACGAACGATAGTGCTGCGCATCTTAGACATTTCCCCCTCTGGCTTGTTAGGGTAGCGTTTGTAAAGATAAACAGAAATGACTAGTTGCAGAGCCGCGTCTCCTAAAAATTCCAAACGTTCATTATGTGAAATGTTTAGGAGGCGGTGCTCATTGGCATATGAGGTATGTGTAAATGCAGTTTCTAAGAGATCCTTTTGGTTAAAAACAATACCAAAGTCCTGCTCAAGTTTTTGTTCAAGTTGATTCATAAAACTTCCTTTCTATTCAAACACACTAACTACAATTATATCAAAAAAAGCAGATTTTCATGATGGAAAACTGCTTTTAGAGCCTATATTTGCTGATTTAGTGACAATTAAACTATTGCACTAAAAAAGCTGAGTATTATACTCAACTTCATTTTCTTAATAATCTGGACGAACGACACCTGTAACTGTCTCACGTGTTGCTTCAACATCTTCTTCAAGGACAACCTTGATGATACGTTTAGCTTCTTCTGAAGTACATGCAACTAATGGCAAACGAAGTGGTCCAACTTCGAAACCAAGATGGTTTAGAACAGCCTTGACAGGTGCAGGACTTGGTACTGAGAAGAGAGCGTTAACTTTAGGAATGAATTTACGTTGGATAGCTGCTGCTGTTTTGAGGTCACTATTTTCAATAGCTTCAAGCATGGCATGCATCTCATCACCATTTGTATGAGAGGCTACTGAGATAACACCATTAGCTCCAAGGTTCATTGCGTGGAAGGCATCTCCATCTTCACCGGTATAAACCAAGAAATCTTCAGGTTTATGTTCGATAAGGTAGGCCATGTTGGCAAGACTGGTACATTCTTTAACACCAATGATATTTGGATGTTCAGCCAACCGAAGCATGGTATCAGGAGCCATTTCAACAACCACACGACCCGGGATGTTGTAGATGATAATTGGCAAATCAGAAGCATCCGCAATAGCTTTGAAGTGTTGGTACATACCTTCTTGTGATGGCTTGTTGTAGTAAGGCACGATAGCAAGACCAGCTGCAAAACCACCAAATTTGGCAACTTCTTTAGCAAACTCGATAGAGTCGCGTGTATCATTGGTACCGACACCTGCAATCAATGGCACACGTCCATTAACAATTTTCTGAACAGCCGCAAAGAGTTCCAACTCCTCATCGTGAGTAAGTGTTGGACTTTCAGCCGTTGTTCCCGCCAAAAGAAGAGCTTCTGTATGGTGAGCCAAAAGATGCTCAATCAATTCTGGAAGGGCATCATAATTGATTGAGCCATCTTCGTGGAAAGGTGTAATAAGGGCTGTGATCAGTTTGACATCTCTTAATTGATCAATTGACATAATATTCTCCTTCAACCGTTTTCTAATCCTTTCCATTTTACCATAATTTTGACCAGACAGACAGATAAGTTAACAATTTTCTGAAAACGGTAGGACTGACTGTTTCAATTTGATGGCTAATAAACAAAAAAACAGAGAGAAGTCTCTCTGCTTTATAGGATCCAGCTTGATTATAGTATTTGAATCCAACACTAAATCCTTACTGTTTTCTGAATCATAACGCAGTGCTTGATTGGAACTACTCATGTCTGCAACATTCGTACTTCCTAATCCACTGTGCGGGGGTAAAACTACGAAATCAAACCCTTCGAGTTACTGATTTCTGCTTCGCTTCCTATTTCAATTCAAATTTCAATTCTGAAGTTGGGCGAACCAATCCACGTTCGTGGAGTGTTTCTGCGATTTGGACTGAGTTCCAAGCGGCACCTTTAAGAAGGTTATCTGAAACAACCCACATGTGGATACCTTTTTCAGCATCCAAGTCTTTACGGATACGTCCGACGAATGTATCACGTGAACCTACAGCATTAACAGCTTGTGGGTAGACTTGGTTAGCAACGTCGTCTTCAAGGACTGCACCTGGGAATTCTGCAATAGCAGCTTTCACTTCGCCAATTGGTGCCACTTCTTTTGTTTCAATGTAGACTGACTCTGAGTGAGCTGACAAGACTGGAATACGCACACATGTTGCTGATACAGCAATGCTATCGTCTTCCATAATTTTCTTAGTTTCGTTTGTCATCTTCATTTCTTCGTAAGTATAGTCATTTTCAGTGAAGACGTCGATTTGAGCCAAGGCGTTGAAGGCGATTGGGAAGTGTTTCTTATCACCACCACATGGCAAGATTTCAGCTTTAACATCACGTGGGTTAACGCCGTCATTCAAAACTTCTTTCAACTCACGTTGTGTTTCAAGGATTGCTCCCATACCAGCACCTGATACAGCTTGGTAAGTTGACACGATGATACGGTCCAAGCCCCATTTTTGACGAACTGGCTCAAGGGCAACCATCATTTGGATAGTTGAACAGTTAGGACAAGCGATAATACCGTTGTGAGCATCAAGCGCATGTGCATTGACCTCAGGTACAACCAATGGCACATCTGGATTTTGACGGAAGTAAGATGTGTTATCAACGACTACTGCACCGGCTTTAACAGCGTATGGTGCATATTTAGCAGAGGTAGATCCACCAGCTGAGAAAAGTGCAATGTCTACACCTTCAAATGCGTCTTCAGTCGTTTCTTCGATGGTCACGTCTTGACCTTTAAACTGCAAGACTTTCCCTGCAGAACGTGCAGACGCAAGGTAGCGAATCTTATCGATTGGAAGTGTTGATTCTTCCAACATTTTGATCATTTGAGCACCAACGGCACCTGTAGCACCGACAACAGCAACTGTGTATCCCATAGTAAAACCTCTTTCGGAATTTTCTATCAATTTAGTTTAGTGAATCTATTATACTACGTTTAAGTCCAGTTGAAAAGGGTAAAAAAGCCAAGAATAAAGAAAAATCCCCTACCAAACGGCAAGGGATAAGAGGCATCTTTCGATGAGAGTAGCAGGTTCACACAACTACTCAAGGTCCGCTCCTGCGTTACAATCTAATGTAGACCTCCTCAGCGCAAAAGGCTCTAAAGAGCCAATCGACTCATCGCATACTCCTATTTTAGCATAATAGATCACAGAGTCAAGCTCTTGATTTTTATAAATACTTACTTGCCTCACGAATGCTAAGAGATGCCATTTGACTAGCATGTTGATTAATAAAAGCTCGAACCCAATCAGGATTTACCTTTGAGTAATTGCGCAAACTCCAACCGATAGCCTTGTTAATGAAAAACTCAGTCTGTCCAAAGTTATTACAGATAACCTCAGCTAAGAGGTTTATATCAGTCAGTTCTTTACGCATAAGCTGGTGGTCGATGGCAATACGTCTCAACCAAAAATCCTCATCCAGACTCCATTGACGCATGATATTCTTGGTTTCTGGGTAGTAAAAAGTAATCTCCCCGATGATACGGTCCAATTGATCTATACTGTCCCACCATGATTTGGTTTGAGCCAATTTCTTCAGCTTTGGAAAATCTTCAGGTCTAAGCTCCTTCTTCTTTTTATCCAGATAATCCATAGCAATATATTGAAACTCACGGTAAGGTTGCTGCCAACACTCTTCCACAAAAGTCCAATCAATTGGATCCTTTATGAAAGGCTTAAAAAACTCTCTTTCAATCTTTTTGAGAATTGGTTTTTGAACGCCAAGAAAGCTGAATTTATTTTTCATATAAGCTTCCATAGCTGGGACTTTTGCTGGATCAGCCTGGTCTTCTAACAGTTTCAAAAGAATTTTTGCATCCATATGAACACTCCTATATTACATCAAAGGTCCAATCAGAGAAAAGAGATAGCCGCCTAGACGATGAGCCATAGGTATTTTAGACAAACTTTCCAGAGTGACTTCCTCTGAGAGTGCCTGGGTTTTCTCAAAATCTTGTTCAATGTTAAGGACTTCCAGATTTTTATAGAGATAGACCCCATCTTCAAAATTTTGATAGAGACTCCGGTAATCAGTATTAATGGTACCTACCACAGCTTGTTTGGCATCAGAAACATAAACTTTTGCATGGACAAAGCCTGGGGTATAACGGAAAATACGGACGCCAGCCTCCAAGAGGGCTTTAAAATAGGTAGTCGCAATATCAAAGGCATACTGTTTATCCGGAATTCCTGGCATAATGATACGAACATCAACACCTCGTCTGGCCGCAAAGGTCATGGCTCGAACCAATTCGTCATCCAAAATCAGATAAGGCGTCATGATATAGACATAATTAGTTGATGTATTTAGAAGATGTAAATAAACATTTTCGGCAACCTTGTGGTAGGTCAGCGGTGAATTGCCATAAGGGAGTACAAAGCCTTGACTCTTTCTTTGTTGAGGTTTTTCTTGTAGATAGTACTCCACATCCGTTTTATCCTCTATTCCAGTCACTGTCCACATGGTCAAAAAGAGAGCTTTTAGCGTTTGAACTGCTGAACCATCTAAACGAAGGGCTGTGTCCTTCCAATGACCAAAGCGTTCTCGTTTATTAACATACTCGTCAGCGATATTAACGCCACCAGTATAAGCAACTTGACCATCAATCACTGTAATCTTTCGATGGTCTCGGTAATTGTAATAGGTTGATAGAACGGGTTTGACTGGTGAGAAGGCCTGGGCTTTAATGCCAACCTTGTGTAGTCGCTCAATATAATCGTAGGACAAGGTAGTCATCTCATTCATCCCATCAAACATGACGCGAACGTCCAGGCCTTCCTTGGCCTTTTCCTCCAAAATGGCTAAAATCTCACCCCACATGATACCTTCGTCAATGATGAAATACTCCATAAAAATATACCGATCTGCCTTTTTCAAATCCTCCAACAGTGCTGGAAGCATGTCGTCTCCAAGTGGAAAATAGGTCACCTCAGTATCTCTGTAGATAGAAAACTGAGCTGGACTATGCTCCAGAAAATAAGCTAAACGCTGTAGTTGACGATCACCATGAGATAAATAATCAGCTACTTCTGGATCGGTGCTTAAATAATTAGAAGCTTGCACTGTAGCATCCTCAAGTCGTTTCTTCAACCGTCTCACACCCAAATCAGCAAGTGAAAAGTAAAGCAAGGCTGTCCCAAAAATTGGGAAAAGAGCAATGATAATCAGCCAGGATAATTTGGAACGAGAATCCATAGAACGATTCAGCAAATAAAAGAAGGTAAAAACACTCAACAAGTGTTCCCATAAGATTATGGATGGAAAATGCTCTTGTAGACTGAGATATGAGAAAACGAGAAAAACCAATTCCAGTAAGAAGAACAGGAAAATAGGTACCTTGCGATTAAGAAGACTTTTTGCCCATCTGGAGGGCTTTTGGGGTAACAGTCTAGCACTGGTTACTTGAGTCATATAGGTTCCTTTCATGTATGGGAGACCACCACAAACTTTTCGGTCTCTCCCAGTGATTTTATTAGTAACATTTTAGCATATGCAAAAGACAGGGATAATTAGCCATTGCGATTTAAGATTGATGGGACACCTACTGTATCTTTCTAACAGGTCCATCTATGGTCTTTTGCATCCAGACAATATCGTGCCATCGATCAAACTTGTAACCAACTTTTGGAAAATGAGCCACTTGGACATAACCTCGTTTTTCATGCATGGTAATACTAGCCTCATTCGGAACTGTAATACAGGCTAGGAAACGTAAGAATCCTCGTTTTTCAAGTTCCTCTTCAAGAGCATCATAGAGCTGACTTCCCAGACCTCGACCACGCGCACCTTCATTCAGGTAGATAGACAATTCTGTCGTCCAATCATAGGCTGTGCGAGCATAGTAGGTTGAAGCATAAGCATAGCCGAGAACTTGTCCATCCTCTTCTGCTACTAGATAAGGGTATTTTTCAATCGTCTTGCTAATACGTTTTTCAAACTCTTGAACACTGGGAACCTCATATTCAAAGGTTATGGCTGTCTTCTCAACATAAGGTGCATAGATGGTCTGAATAGCTTGCGCATCAGCCAAGTTAACTGGACGAATGGTTAACATCATTTTCTCCTTCGACTTCATTTTCTTTATTTTAAACTATAAAAGAAGAGGGCTCAACCCTCTTCTTACAGAAATTAACATTACATCAATGGCGCAACTAGTTTGGTCAATAAACCTAGGGCCTTTTGATGGAATGGAAGATTTTTAACGTCATTCGTGCTGACTCGGCGACACTGGTCTTTTGTCGCTTGGAAATCTTCCTCAATAGCAAGAACCGAAGAAGTCCTATAGAGATAGGTCGCACACTCAAAATGATGATATAGACTTCGGTAATCTAAATTAATCGTTCCTACAACAGCCCGACTATTATCACTTACAAAGACCTTTGCATGAATAAATCCAGGTGTGTACTCATAGATTTTAACGCCGGAGGCTAGCAGTGTTGGGTAGTAAGTCTTAGCTAGGTAGTAAGCTGACTTTTTATCAGGAATACCAGGCATGATGATACTGACGTCTACCCCACGCTCAGCCGCAAACTTCAAAGCATGTAGTAACTCACCATCTAAAATAAGATAAGGTGTCATGATATGAACAAAATCACGCGCATGGTTTAGGATATCAATATAAACATTCTCACCTACCTTATCTTTATCAAGTGGGATATCCCCGTAAGGGACAACAAAACCAGGAGTATCGAAGGCCTCATGTTCAACCATATAGTGGGTCACATCCAGTGTTTCATGAGAGTAAGTCCACATCTGAAGGAAGAGGACTAAGAAAGTATCGACTGCTGGCCCCTCAACCATAAGTGCGGTATCTTTCCAATGGCCAAAACGCTCAATTTTGTTGATATACTCATCTGCTAGATTAACCCCACCTGTAAAAGCAACCTTACCATCAATCAGCAAGATTTTTCTATGGTCACGATAGTTGTAATAGGTCGACAAGAAAGGTGTTACAGAGGCAAAAACACGAGATTGAATGCCAATTTTTTCCAATCGTTTCTTATAGTCAAAACTCAAAGTTGAAAATTCATTCATACCGTCATACAGGACTCGAACTTCCACCCCTTCTTGAACCTTTTGTTTCAAGATTGCTAGGATTTCACCCCACATTTCACCTTCACCAATGATGAAATATTCCAAGAAAATGTACTTCTCTGCTTTAAGGAGCTGTTTCTTCATTTCCTCAAACTTGGCTTCACCACTTGGGAAATAGGTCGTCTTCGTGTGACGATAAACTGGAAAGGAACCGTTCACATTTTCAAGATATTGGACCAAGTTATAGTTGCTGGTGTGACGCTGTTTAAGCTCTTCGAGGGCCTGATTATCTTGTTTCAGAATACCAGAACTGCGGTCAATATTGCTCTGAATAGCACGCTTCATCCCTGTGTAACCTATATCAAGTTTCGTATAAGCCAAGAGCAAGGTTCCGATAATTGGAAAAGGCAAGACTATCAGGAGCCAAGTATTGACGGCTGTTGATTCCATATCACTTTGAAAGAGATAAATAATGGCCAGAATACGAAGGACTACTTCTGTAACTTGCAGGTGTATCCTATATTGATGCAACCAGAGGTAAGACATGGCCACAACAACAAGCTGCAGTAAGATGATCAAGAAGATAATCGTAGCACGACTAAAGATTCCACGAAGAAAGCCGCGACGACTCTTATCATAAAGACGTTCAATTTTAGCTTCGTTTTTGATAGCATGACTCCTTTCCCTTTTTAATTAATCTTATTATAACCAAATTTGTAAAATTAAGCTAGACAGAAAAAGCCATCTAGGCTAGTCTCAGATAAACACCACATTTATCTGAAAGGAACTAACATATAGGACGAAATGGATTACCGAAACAAATGGATTTTACGAATGTTTCTCAAAATTATGAGGCTGGGACAAAAGTCCTAGCCTCTCAATTTGTCTTTGGATTGTCGAGAAAGACGCAGTGGTTGAGTGGGCTCTACTACGCTGATTTCATCAGCTTTTACAGCCCTACTCAACTGTGCGGAGGTGGGACGACGAAATCGAATTCTAACGAATTACCGATTTCTG
>NZ_JWGQ01000039.1:0-299 GCF_001069025.1 Streptococcus sp. 1004_SSPC
CGAAGAGGCTAAACGCGGCGGACTGTAAATCCGCTCCTTCGGGTTCGGGGGTTCGAATCCCTCCCCTTCCATAGTTACGGGCATAGTTTAAAGGTAGAACTAAGGTCTCCAAAACCTTCAGTGTGGGTTCAATTCCTACTGCCCGTGTTAGTAAAGTGGCGAATGTGGTGAAGTGGTTAACACATCAGATTGTGGCTCTGACATTCGGGGGTTCGATTCCCCTCATTCGCCTATATTTTTGGGGTATAGCCAAGCGGTAAGGCAAGGGACTTTGACTCCCTCATGCGTTGGTTCGAATC
>NZ_JWGQ01000040.1:0-201 GCF_001069025.1 Streptococcus sp. 1004_SSPC
CGAAGAGGCTAAACGCGGCGGACTGTAAATCCGCTCCTTCGGGTTCGGGGGTTCGAATCCCTCTCTCTCCATGTCTAAGAAACTGAATCGGAATATTCGATATCAAGTGCTTAGATATTTTTTTATAGCATTTTGCTATTGGGGTATAGCCAAGCGGTAAGGCAAGGGACTTTGACTCCCTCATGCGTTGGTTCGAATCCA
>NZ_JWGQ01000041.1:0-25664 GCF_001069025.1 Streptococcus sp. 1004_SSPC
CGCATAGCGGGTGGTTTATCTGTTTCGCACCTTCGGAGCGAAACGGACTTAAAGTCACATAATGAAAAGAAGCTCGAAAAAATTCGAGCTTCTGCATTGTTTAACGTTTAATTTTACAGTGGGCATGACTTGGAAGGTCATTTCGCTTTTCATATCCCGGACGGTGTTTTTCCTCAGGAATTTCCTGATAATCATCTAAAAGTGCAATCGATCGATAGACCTGCAAGTATTCGTCACACTCCTCACACCAGTGTTTATCCTCTTGGTCCCAAAAAGCAGTCATGACACTACTACGACTGATGTAACTTGGCAAGATTTCTTCCATGGCAAACCAAAGTTTTTTATAGTACTTGAGGGCATCGTAAAAATTTTCAAATTCCTTAGTACTTATAATATCCTCCTGCCAACCTTCCAAGAACCACCACGGTTCCAAATCCCCTTTCATTTCAACTACTTGGTACATTTTTCTTTCTCACTTCATCTTTGGTGTCCTTATTATACAAAATTTTCTGGAAAAGATAAAAAATATGGTCTTATATTTTATATTTATCAAAAATTGAAGAGATTCTAGTCATATAAATACGAAAAGAACCCACAATTCATTGTGAGCTCTTTTGCTTTCATTTTAGTCTTCAGATGTTTCCACAATTGCTTCATCAACAGCAATGTTTTCAATAACTTCAACTTCGTTAACTGAAAGTGGTTCAATGTTACGGTAACGAGCCATACCTGTACCAGCAGGGATAGTCTTACCAATAATAACATTTTCTTTAAGACCAAGGAGATGGTCTTTCTTACCACGGATAGCTGCATCTGTAAGCACACGTGTTGTTTCTTGGAAGGAAGCCGCTGATAAGAATGAATTTGTTTCAAGTGAGGCTTTCGTAATACCAAGAAGGACTGGACGAGATGTTGCAGGAACACCACCAGAGATAACAATATCCTTGTTAGCATCTGTGAAGTCAGAAATGTCCATAAGTGTACCTGGAAGGAGGTCTGTATCACCTGGATCCATAACGCGTACTTTACGAAGCATTTGACGAACCATTACTTCGACGTGTTTGTCACCGATTTCTACCCCTTGGCTACGGTAAACTTTTTGCACTTCTGCAAGAAGATAAGTTTCAACTGACAAGGTATCACGTACTTCAAGGAGACGTTTAGGTTGGATTGACCCTTCTGTCAAGGCCGCACCACGGTGTACTTCGTCACCAACTTCTACTTTCATACGAGCTGTAAATGGAACGACGTACTCACCCATTCCAGTCTTACCTTGAACAAAGACTTTCTTAGTACGTGTCGCAGCATCTTCTTCGATTTCAATAACAGTACCCTTAACTTCAGTGATAACCGCTTCCCCTTTAGGGTTACGTGCTTCAAAGATTTCCTGGATACGTGGAAGACCCTGTGTGATATCGGTGTTTGAGGCTACCCCACCGGTGTGGAAGGTACGCATGGTAAGCTGTGTACCAGGTTCCCCGATAGATTGGGCAGCGATAGTACCAACTGCTTCACCAACTTCAACCGCATCACCTGTCGCCAAGTTGATACCGTAACAGTGACGGCAGACACCGTGACGTGTGTTACATGTAAAGACTGAACGGATAGTTACTTCTTCAACACCAGCATTGACAATAGCTGCAGCCATGTCTTCAGTAATCAAAGTATCTGGACCTACGATTACTTCACCTGTTGTAGGGTTCTTAACTGATTTCTTAGTATAACGCCCTTGAAGACGTTCTTCAAGTGTTTCCGTAACTTCTTTACCGTCAGTAATAGCACGGATGAGAAGACCACGATCTGTTCCACAGTCATCTTCACGAATAATAACATCTTGAGCAACATCAACCAGACGACGAGTAAGGTAACCTGAGTCAGCTGTCTTAAGGGCCGTATCGGTCATACCTTTACGCGCACCGTGAGTAGAGAAGAACATTTCCAAAACGCTCAAACCTTCACGGAAGTTTGAAAGGATAGGCAATTCCATGATACGTCCGTTAGGAGCAGCCATCAAACCACGCATACCGGCAAGTTGAGAGAAGTTAGAGATGTTACCACGGGCTCCTGAGTCCATCATCATAACGATTGGGTTCTTAGGATCTTGTGTCTCAATCAGACGTTTTTCAAGTGCTTCTTTCGCTTCACGCCATGTTGTTGTAACAGCAACATAGCGGTCATCTTCTGTCATCAAACCACGACGGAAAGCTTTGTTAATTTCTTCAACACGGTGGTGAGCAGCATCGATAATTTCTTGTTTGTTATCGATAACTGGGATATCGGCGATACCCACTGTCAATCCAGCAAGTGTTGAGTGGTAGTAACCAAGGTCTTTCAAACGGTCAAGGAAGGCTGATGTTTCAGTCGTACGAAGACGTTTGAAGGTTTCAGCGATGATGTTACCAAGATTTTTCTTCTTGAATGGCGCATTAATTTCCAAACTATCAATAACTGTTTGGATATCTTGACCTGGTTCAAGGAAGTACTTATCTGGTGTACTATCTGTCAAGTTCTCATTTGTTGTTTCTTGAAGATATGGAATTTCTGCTGGAATGATTGAGTTAAAGAGAATCTTACCAACAGTTGTAACCAAAATCTTGTGAAGTTGGTTTTCTTTCCAAGGTTTATCAGGCATGCTGTCTACTGCGATACCGACACGGCTATGCAAGTGAACATAACCATTACGATAAGCCATAACTGCCTCATCAATATCCTTGAAGACCATACCTTCACCCTCACGGCCTTCTTCTTCCATAGTCAAGTAGTAGTTACCAAGAACCATATCCTGAGATGGCGTTACGACCGGTTTACCGTCTTTAGGGTTAAGGATGTGTTCAGCCGCAAGAAGGAGCAAACGTGCTTCAGCTTGAGCTTCTTCAGACAATGGAACGTGGATGGCCATTTGGTCACCGTCAAAGTCGGCATTGTAGGCCTCACACACCAATGGGTGAAGACGAAGGGCCTTACCATCAATCAAGACAGGTTCGAAGGCCTGGATACCCAAACGGTGGAGGGTAGGTGCGCGATTAAGAAGTACTGGGTGTTCCTTGATAACATCTTCAAGAATATCCCAAATACGTTCGTCACCACGTTCAACCATACGTTTAGCAGCTTTCACGTTACCTGCGTATTCACGCGCAACGATTTCACGCATAACAAATGGTTTGAAAAGTTCGATGGCCATCAAACGGGGAACACCACATTGATACATTTTAAGTGTTGGACCAACGGCAATAACGGAACGTCCAGAGAAGTCAACACGTTTACCAAGCAAGTTTTGACGGAAACGACCTTGTTTACCTTTAAGCATGTGGCTCAAAGATTTAAGTGGACGACTACCTGGTCCAGTGATTGGACGACCACGACGTCCATTATCGATAAGGGCATCTACCGCTTCTTGCAACATACGTTTTTCGTTTTGCACGATGATACCTGGGGCATTCAATTCAAGCAAACGAGCCAAACGATTGTTACGGTTGATAACACGACGATAAAGATCGTTCAAGTCAGATGCCGCAAAACGTCCACCATCCAATTGAACCATTGGACGAAGGTCTGGTGGCAATACTGGCAAGATGTTAAGCACCATCCATTCTGGTTTGTTACCAGACTTGTAGAAGGCATCAAGAACGTCCAAACGACGAACAGCTTTAACACGTTTTTGACCAGTTGCTGTTTTCAACTCTTCTTTGAGTTCAGCAATTTCAGCTTCCAAATCTACTTGTTTCAAGAGATTTTGGATAGCTTCGGCACCCATTTTAGCGACAAATGAACCATGTCCATACTCTTGCAATTTTTCACGATATTCACGTTCTGTCAAGAGAGATTTTGGTTCAAGTGGTGTTTCCTTTGGATCAATAACCACGTAAGCTGCGAAGTAAATAACTTCTTCAAGCGCACGAGGACTCATGTCCAAAGTCAATCCCATACGAGAAGGGATTCCCTTGAAGTACCAGATATGTGATACTGGTGCTTTCAACTCGATGTGACCCATACGTTCGCGACGAACCTTAGCACGTGTTACTTCAACACCACAGCGGTCACAAACGATACCTTTATAACGGATACGTTTGTATTTCCCACACGCACATTCCCAGTCCTTAGTAGGACCAAAGATCACTTCGTCGAAGAGACCTTCACGTTCTGGTTTGAGCGTACGGTAGTTGATTGTTTCAGGTTTCTTAACTTCACCATAAGACCATGAACGGACCTTAGTTGGTGAAGCTAGTGTGATTTGCATACTTTTAAATCGATTTACGTCAACCACTAGTATTACCTTTCTTTTGTTCTATTGACAATAGCAGCGCTATTCTAACCTTTATCAGCTACCTTAGCAGAGAGATTTAACTCCCTCTCTAAAGCTTATTTTATTCTGTTTTATCTGAAGCTTCTTCTTTATCTTTTTCTAATTCAGTAGCTTCTTGGGCTTGTTGTACACGTGCTTTTTCAAGATCATCAACGTGCATGACGTCGTCATCTTCACCTTCATCAAGATCACGCAATTCAACTTCATGATCGTCTTCATCAAGGACACGCATATCAAGACCGAGTGATTGCAATTCTTTAACAAGTACTCGGAATGATTCTGGTACACCTGGTTTTGGAATTGGTTTACCTTTAGTGATAGCTTCATAGGCTTTCAAACGTCCATTAACGTCATCAGACTTGTAAGTCAAGATTTCTTGAAGAATGTTTGATGCACCGTAAGCTTCAAGGGCCCAAACCTCCATCTCACCGAAACGTTGTCCACCAAATTGTGCTTTACCACCAAGAGGTTGTTGAGTAACAAGTGAGTAAGGACCAACTGAACGGGCATGAAGTTTATCATCAACCATGTGGTGAAGTTTGATCATGTACATGACACCAACTGACACACGATTATCAAACGGCTCACCTGTACGTCCATCGTAAAGGATTGTCTTAGCATCGCTGTCCATACCAGCTTCACGAACAGTATCCCAGAGATCTTCTGAGCTTGCCCCGTCAAAGACTGGTGTTGCAATGTGAATACCCAAGTTACGAGCAGCCATACCAAGGTGAAGTTCCATAACCTGACCGATGTTCATACGTGATGGCACCCCAAGAGGGTTCAACATGATATCAACTGGTGTACCGTCTGGAAGGTAAGGCATGTCTTCAACAGGAACAATACGAGAAACAACCCCTTTGTTACCGTGACGACCGGCCATCTTATCTCCGACCTTGATTTTACGTTTTTGAGCGATGTAAACACGAACAAGCATGTTAACACCTGATTGCAATTCATCACCGTTTGCACGTGTAAAGATTTTAACATCACGAACGACACCATCACCACCGTGAGGTACACGGAGTGATGTATCACGTACTTCACGAGATTTATCACCAAAGATAGCATGGAGAAGACGTTCTTCAGCAGAAAGGTCTTTTTCACCCTTAGGTGTTACCTTACCAACAAGAATATCACCTTCTTTAACCTCAGCACCAATACGGATAATACCCATTTCGTCAAGGTCTTTAAGGGCTTCTTCACCAACGTTTGGCAATTCACGTGTGATTTCTTCAGGTCCAAGCTTTGTATCACGTGTTTCTGATTCGAATTCTTCCAAGTGAACAGATGTATAAACATCGTCTTTCACGAGGCGTTCACTCATGATAACGGCATCCTCGAAGTTGTAACCTTCCCATGTCATGTATGCGACAATAGGGTTTTGACCGAGGGCCATTTCGCCACCTTCCATAGATGGACCGTCAGCGATAAAGTCTCCTTTTTCAACAATATCACCAACCTTAACCAAAGTACGTTGGTTGTAGGCAGTACCTGAGTTTGAACGACGGAATTTTTGAATAGTATAAACATCAAGAGAACCATCTTCACGACGAACTTCAACCTTATCGGCGTCAGAATAAACAACTTTACCGTCGTGTTGAGCGATAACTGCAGCACCTGAATCGTGGGCAGCTTGATATTCCATACCAGTACCAACATAAGGTGCTTTTGGATCAATCAAAGGCACAGCCTGACGTTGCATGTTGGCACCCATGAGGGCACGGTTAGAGTCATCGTTTTCCAAGAAAGGAATACATGCTGTCGCAACGGCAACTACCTGTTTAGGAGAAACATCCACGAAATCTACAAGGTGTGATGGGTATTCTTGGTTATTACCTTGGTGACGACCCATGACAATTTCTTCTGCAAATGTTCCATCTTCGTTCAACTTAGAGTTGGCCTGAGCAACTGTGTACTCATCTTCTTCGTCAGCAGTCAACCAAACCACTTCGTTGGTTACTTTACCAGTTGCACGGTCAACTTTACGGTATGGTGTTTGAATGAAACCGTACTTGTTAAGGTGTCCATATGAAGACAAGTTATTGATCAAACCGATGTTAGGTCCTTCAGGTGTTTCAATTGGACACATACGACCGTAGTGCGTGTAGTGCACGTCACGAACTTCATATCCGGCACGGTCACGTGTCAAACCACCAGGTCCCAAGGCTGACAAACGACGTTTGTGTGACAACTCTGACAATGGGTTGTGCTGGTCCATGAACTGTGACAACTGTGAAGAACCGAAGAATTCTTTAACAGCTGCAGTTACAGGACGAATATTGATGATTTGTTGTGGTGTCAAGACTTCATTATCTTGAACTGACATACGTTCACGCACGTTACGTTCCATACGAGCCAAACCAATACGGAATTGGTTAGCAAGCAATTCACCAACAGCACGGATACGACGGTTACCAAGGTGGTCGATATCATCTACTTTACCGATACCTTCAGCAAGGTTGAGGAAGTAGCTCATTTCAGCCAAGATATCCGCTGTTGTCAAAGCACGAACTTTATCATCTGGGTTGGCATTACCAACAATTGTAACCACACGATCTGGATCATTTGGTGCAACGACCTTGAATTTTTGAAGAACAACAGGTTCTGTAACCACTGCATAATCGTTTGGTGTGTATACAAATTTGTTCAAATCACCATCCAAGTGTTCTGCGATTGAATCAATCACATCACGTGTCATTTCAGTACCAGCTTCAACAAGGATTTCACCTGTTTCAGGATCTACCAAGTTTTCAGCAATTGTTTGTCCCAAAAGACGTGTCTTGATGTTAAGTTTTTTGTTAACTTTGTAACGACCAACAGCAGCCAAGTCGTAACGACGTGGGTCGAAGAAGCGAGCTACAAGCAAGCTACGTGAGCTGTCAGCAGTTTTGGGTTCACCTGGACGAAGTCGTTCATAAATTTCTTTAAGTGCTTCATCAGTACGCGAATCTGCTGGATTTTTGTGGATATCTTTTTCAACAGTGTTACGAACCAACTCGCTATCACCAAAGATATCAACAATTTCGTCATCACCTGAGAATCCAAGCGCACGCACAAGCGTTGTGAATGGGATCTTACGTGTACGGTCGATACGAGTGTAGGCGATATCTTTTGAATCTGTTTCAAGCTCAAGCCATGCCCCACGGTTAGGAATAACTGTTGATCCGTAACCCACTTTACCGTTTTTATCAACCTTATCGTTAAAGTAAACACCAGGTGAGCGCACCAACTGAGAAACGATAATACGTTCACCACCATTGATGATGAAAGTACCCATCTCAGTCATAATTGGAAAATCTCCGAAGAAGACTTCCTGAGTTTTGATTTCACCAGTTTCTTTGTTTATAAGACGGAAAGTCACAAAGATAGGTGCTGAGTATGATGCATCGTGGATACGAGCTTCTTCAAGTGTATACTTAGGCTCTTTCAATTCGTAACCAACAAATTCCAATTCCATGGTGTCTGTGAAGTTTGAAATGGGAAGTACATCCTCAAAAACCTCTTTAAGACCAGTATCTAAGAATTCTTTGAATGAATCCGTTTGGATTTCAATCAAGTTTGGTAAATCAAGAACTTCTTTGATTCTTGAAAAACTACGACGGGTACGATGCTTCCCGTATTGAACGTCATGTCCTGCCAAGTCTTCTACTCCTTTTCTACATTCGAGACCTGCTTTGCAAGTCGTGCACTTTAAATATTTGTCTCCTGCCTTTTTCAGTTGCTTGTCCCGCTAACAAGTGATTAGATACTAACATCCACTTATCCGATTAACGATAAGCGAAAACTTTAATCTGTGAATTTTTAGAACCTTTAAATATGTATTACAATAACCAAAAATCCTAAAAATAAGCACAAAAATAGCAGCTAAATCTGACCGAAAAAACGTTGATTTAACTGCTGTATCTCTTGATTGGACAATATTTCAACCAAATAAGACGACAAATAGTTGTCTATATTATACCTAATTTTTTGCTTTTTTGCAAGTTTTCTTGGTAATTCCTAATGTCCTTCAAGAATGCTAGACCAGGCTTTTTGATAGTCACTGTCAGTTCCACCAATAGCAAATTTGTAGGTTGTATCCCCAGGCCCATTTTTAGCCCAATAAGTATCAACCATTTCACCACTTACAGAAACATTACGACCATTGACAGACACTGTTGCTGGTTTAAGGCCTGTTGATTTGAGCACACTTGCCTTAATGGCACTTGAATCGATATTAAACTTATCTCCCGTTTTAAAAATACCTGGATTGGCATTGTAGATGGCGGAAGTTAAACGAGCCATATATTGCGCATTGTAGGTGTAACCCGTCTTAGAATTGGTCGGTGCATTGTCATCATAACCAGCCCAACCTCCAAGGGTAATACCAGGCGTCGATACTATCAACCAAGCATCCGCAAAGTTATCTGTCGTTCCTGTTTTACCCATCCAGTCAGCTGAGGCTGCTGCACCATTGACATTTTTCAATTCAGAATGAAATTGAGTTGTCGCTCCCTTAACTACAACTTCCTTGAGCAGGTTATCCATGATGCTAGCCGTAGCTCTTGAAAAGACTTGAATCCCTTCAGATTTATGCTGATAGATAACTTCGCCAGTCCGGTCGGTAATACTATCAATCATATGGCCCTTCTCATAGACGCCACCATTTGAAAGCATTTGATAGGCATTTACCTGTTGGGCAACCGTGGTTTCAATTCCTCCACCAAGAGGTAAACTCTCGATATTGTAATTAGCAATCTTATACCCCATCTTGGTCATGTAACCCTCAACATCAACATCATGACGTTGAAGCATTTGATAAGTCCAAAAGGCTGGAATGTTCCATGAGGTATTGAGTGCTTCTTGGAGGTTCATCATAGCTGTACCCTTATCACCATCATGGAGAATAGGCGTTCCACCCGTAAAATTAGTTGGGTAGTTAGAAAGGATACTTGAGCTACCCATCAAACCTTGATCAATAGCAATTCCATAAGCGATAATAGGCTTAATAGAAGATCCAGGAGAACGAGCAGTATCAAAGGCATGGTTATTTTGATTATTTTCGTAACTACGACCACCAACAAATCCTAGAATTGCTCCAGTCGCATTATCCATGAGTACATTTCCAACTTCGACCCCGTTATTTCCACCCTGATCAAGTAGACCTCCATATTGGTTAGCAGTATCTTGCATCGCATGGTAGACTGCATTATCAATAGTTGTCTTAACGCTGTAGCCACCTGTTTGGAGCTCTTTAAGGGCCATCTCACGATAGCTTTCCTTGGTCTTATCATTTTTCAAATCTTGACTCGACACCTTGTCACGTTTAACGAGATAATCATACATGACATCCTGAGCCTCAGACATGACAGAATAGTACAAATAGTCATGACTTACAGCATCAGACTTCTCACCAGCCTTGAAATCTTTAGTGATATCATAATCCTTATAGCTTTCATACTGCGACTTATCTAGATAGCCACCGCGATAAAGATTGTAGAGTACATCTTGCTGACGTGCTAAGCCATAGGAAAGATCTTCTGCGTTTTTTAATTGTCCATCAGCTGTATAGGGTGAGTAGACAATCGGGCTCTGTGGCAAACCTGCCAGATAGGCCGCCTGAGGAACTGTCAAATCCGCAGCAGAGACCCCAAAAATCCCTTGTGCAGCCTCTTCAATACCAGCAATATTTTTCCCCTTGTTGTTACGACCAAAAGGAGAAACATTCAGATAATCAGTTAAAATTTCATTTTTCGAAGCACGACGTTCCAGTTGTAAAGCATAGATAATCTCTGCCGCCTTACGTTTGAAGGTTGGTGCATCTCCTGTTACCTGTTGCTTGATTAACTGTTGAGTCAGAGTTGAACCACCACTTGAAGAGCCAACTCCCAAAACTGATGATACCAACGCCCTAAAAACTGCCTTTGGTACAACACCCTTATGCTTTTTAAAATTTTCATCCTCAGTCGCAATAATGGCATTTTTAACATTGTTAGAAATCTCATCACTTTCAATAGGTGTTCTAAGCAGGTCCGTATCAATATCAGCAATCTTCTTAGAATCAGAATAACTCATCGAAGACACCACACTAACCTCACTAATCTGATTCAACAAGGTTTTGTCCTTAATCGATGGAACAGACTCAATTTGACTCCCCAGATAACCCAAACCAATTCCTGCACCGAATAGGGTAAGAACGATAATAACCACATAAAAGAAATCAGACAAGAGCTTTAAGGTTTTTAAGAAAACATCACCCATGTCTAAGAGTGTCATCCCATCCTCAGGCGACTTCCGTGCTTGCTTACGATTCCACTTAGATCCAGTCGTAGCTTTCCTTTCTTTAAAAGATTTATCCCCTCTTTTAGACCTAGAACTAGCAAACTTTGTGCGAATAGTCTGCCCTAGTCGCCTAAAATAATTTATTATTTTTTCAAAATTCATAGAAATACCTCAAAGCCTATTATAACAAACTTTGACAAAGCTTGCATAGGCCTACTTTCTTTTGGTATAATGGTGCAGAATATACTTTACTGGAGAATATCATGACAATTTTTGAAGAACTAAAAGCACGTGGCTTGATTTTTCAAACCACTGATGAAGAAGCCCTTGTAAAAGCCTTTGAAGAGGGACCAGTCTCATACTACACTGGTTACGACCCAACAGCAGACAGTCTCCACCTTGGACACCTTGTCGCTATCCTTACTAGTCGTCGCCTTCAATTGGCTGGCCACAAACCTTACGCCCTTGTTGGGGGTGCGACAGGTTTGATTGGTGACCCATCATTTAAAGATGCTGAGCGTAGCCTCCAAACCAAAGAAACCGTTGAAGGTTGGGTAGAAAAAATCCAAGGCCAACTCTCTCGCTTCCTTGATTTTGAAAATGGTGACAACAAAGCCGTTATGGTCAACAACTATGACTGGTTTGGTTCAGTTAGCTTCATCGATTTCTTGCGTGATGTCGGTAAATACTTCACAGTTAACTACATGATGAGCAAGGAATCTGTTAAGAAACGTATCGAAACAGGTATCTCTTACACTGAGTTCGCTTACCAAATTATGCAAGGTTACGACTTCTATGAACTCAATGATAAATATGGCGTAACCCTCCAAATTGGTGGTTCTGACCAATGGGGTAACATGACAGCAGGTACTGAGCTATTGCGTCGTAAAGCGGACAAATCTGGACACGTTATCACAGTTCCACTTATCACAGATTCAACCGGTAAAAAATTCGGTAAATCTGAAGGTAACGCTGTCTGGCTTGACGCTACTAAGACAACACCTTACGAAATGTACCAATTCTGGCTTAACGTTATGGACGATGACGCCGTTCGTTTCTTGAAAATTTTCACTTTCTTGTCACTTGAAGAAATCGAAGAAATCGGTAAAGAATTTGACCAAGCTCGTCACCAACGTTTAGCACAAAAGGTTCTGGCTCGCGAAGTTGTTACTTTGGTTCACGGTAAAGAAGCCTATGAACAAGCTGTTCACATCACTGAACAACTCTTCGCTGGTAACCTTAAAGCTCTCTCAGCACGTGACCTTAAAGTTGCCCTTAACGGTGTCCCAACATATGAAATTTCAGCAGATGAAAATCTGAACATTGTTGAACTTCTCGTCAATGCAAAAATTTCACCATCTAAACGTCAAGCACGTGAAGATGTCCAAAACGGCGCTATCTACATCAACGGTGAACGTGTACAAGACTTGGATTACACTCTCTCAGATACAGATAAAATTGATAATGAAATTACTGTTATCCGTCGTGGTAAGAAGAAAAACTTTGTCTTGACTTACTAATTTATAGCTATTCTCACTCCTTAATGGAGTGAGTTTTTTTACCAAAAAAAGCAGTCGGATTCCCAACTACTCTCTTCAGAACACAAAAAACCAGTACTAGACTGGTTTTTGAGACTATCACATTAGTTATAGATTTTGAATGCGTCATCGTCATTTTGACCAACGAATGGCATTGCTTTACGCAATTCAGCACCAATCTTTTCAATTTCAAGCTCTTCAGCTTCTTTACGGTAAGCTTTCAAACGTGGGAAGCCAGCATCATGGTCTTCAACGAATTCACGTGCAAATTTACCTGATTGGATATCCGCAAGGGCAGCTTTCATGTTTTCTTTGACTTCTGGACCGATGACACGTGGACCAGTTACAAAGTCACCAAATTCTGCAGTATTTGAACATGATTGACGCATTTTCTTGAATCCACCTTCGTAGATCAAGTCAACGATCAATTTCATTTCGTGAAGCACTTCAAAGTAAGCCAATTGTGGTGCATAGCCTGCTTCAGTCAAGACTTCAAAACCAGCTTCAATAAGATGTGTCAACCCACCCATAAGAACCGCTTGCTCACCAAACAAATCTTCTTCAGTTTCTTCTTTAAATGTTGTTACAAGTAATCCAACACGTGCAGAACCAATACCTTTAGCCCAGTCCATAGCGATGTCTTTAGCATTGCCTGTAGCATCTTGGTATACTGCGTAAAGTGCTGGAACACCAAAGCCTTCTGTATATGTACGGCGTACCAAGTGACCTGGTCCTTTAGGAGCAACCATAAAGACATCAACATCTTTAGGAACCTTGATGAATTCGAAGTGGATGTTAAATCCGTGTGCAAAACCAAGAGCTTTGCCTGCACTCAAGTTTGGCTCAATTTCATCTTTATAGATATCTTTTTGAATTTCATCTGGTGCCAAAACCATAATGATATCAGCCAATTTAGTTGCTTCTGCTACTGTGTAAGTATCAAAACCATCTTCTTTAGCTTTATCAAATGATTTACCTGGACGAACACCGATGATCACATCGTGACCTGAATCACGCAAGTTTTGTGCATGTGCATGACCTTGTGAACCGTAACCGATAACGGCGATTTTTTTACCGTCAAGTGCTGCTACTTTTACGTCTTTTTCATATTCCATTTGAACTGCCATAGTAATATGTCTCTTTTCTAAAAAAATATTTTATTGCCTTTTTAAGGCTGGGTTAACAAATTTAGGTTGGATTTTTTAATCACGGGTAAATCCAGTAGCACCCGTACGAGCGATATTCTTGATTCCGTAAGGACGAATAACTCGTAGAAGCGCCTCGCTCTTTTCAGCATCACCTGTCATCTGGATAGTGATAGAGCTTGGTGCTACATCAACCACCGAAGCACGGAAAGGTTGAATAATCGCCAAGATTTCAGCACGCTTAGAGGTTGGTGCTGATACCTTAACTAGGATAACTTCACGTTCCAAGTGTGGCTGATCCGTGATATCACGGATACGAATCACATCAATCTGACGATTAAGCTGTTTGATGATTTGTTCCACTTCATTTTGAGAATTCACATCAATAATAATCGTAATACGTGAAACGTTAGGATCCTCAGAAGCCCCTACAGAGATACTTTCAATATTAACTTGACGTCGTGAAAGAACACCTGTGAAGCGGTTAAGGACACCCGAACGGTTCTGAAGTTTAGCTGTTAACATTCTACGCATTGAACTTCACCCCCAACATTTCGTGATTACTCTTACCAGCCGGAACGATTGGCAAGACATGCTCTTTACGAGAGATATCCACCTCGATGAACATTGGCACGTCTTCCTTGATAACTTCCAAATCCTGATCAATTGTCTCTGGATTATCAAACTTGTAAGACTTAATGCCGTAAGCTTGAGCCATCAATTGGAAATCCGGAAGAGTATCAAAGACAGACTCTGATGTACGCCCTTCGTAGAAGGACTCTTGCCATTGACGTACCATACCAAGCGAGTGATTGTTCAACATAACAACCTTGATTGGCACCTTGTAAATATTTAAGATAGCCAATTCTTGGTTCGTCATTTGGAAACCACCATCACCAACAAAGAGGATAACTTCTTTATCAGGATTAGCAATTTTGGCACCAATTGCTGCTGGGACACCGAATCCCATTGTTCCAAGACCACCTGAGGTCACCAATTGACGCTCATTTTGGTATGGATAATACTGAGCTGTCCACATTTGATGTTGACCAACGTCAGTAACAACAACGGCGTCACCCTTAGTCAATTCACCAATACGCTCGATAACTGACTGAGGCTGTACCATACGTTCTTTCTTATCGTAAGAACGTACACGCTCTTTGTCTTTTGTAACTTTTTCAATCCATTTTTCAGTGTTATTCTGAACTACCGGTTCTGCTAAGAGCATTTCAAGGGCTTGTTTAGCATCACCAACAACTGGAAGGTCCACTGCAATAATTTTACCAATCTCAGCTGGATCTACATCAATATGGACAACCTTAGCATTTTTAGCAAATGTTTTAGGATTACCTGTCAAACGATCATCAAAACGACAACCAATGGCAATCATAAAGTCAGCATCGGTCATAGCAATGTTAGCCGCATATGAACCGTGCATACCACCCATCCCCAAGAAAAGGGGATGACTAGTAGCAATTGTCCCTTGTCCTAGAAGACTTGTAACAACTGGGATTTGGTAGCGCTCTGCAAAAGCAACTAGCTCCTTAGCAGATTCGGAATAAGACACCCCACCTCCAGCTACAATAACCGGCTTTTTAGCTTTCCCCAACTGCTTCAAGATTTTCTTGATTTGCATTTCGTTTGGTCTTAGCGTCGGTTGGTAACTTGGAAGATTAATTTCAGTATCATTGATGAAGGCTGTTTCCTTAGCTACGACATCTTTAGGGAGGTCGATAACAACTGGACCAGGACGACCAGTTGTTGCGATATGAACCGCTTCTCGAATAATACGAGGAATATCAGCCGTATCACGAATCTGGTAGTTGTATTTGGTAATTGGCATGGTAATTCCGACAATGTCAGCCTCTTGGAAGGCATCCTTACCAATACCTGATGTTGCTACCTGACCTGTAAAGACCAGGAGAGGTACACTATCACTCATAGCATCTGCAATCCCGGTAATAGCATTTGTTGCACCGGGACCACTCGTTACAAGAGCAACACCAAGTTTACCAGTTGATTTAGCATAACCTTCAGCTTCGTGCAGACTTCCTTGCTCATGACGAGACAAAATATGATTAATATCTTCATTTTTGTAAATAGCATCATACAAAGGAAGAACCGCTCCGCCAGGATACCCAAAAATAGTTGAAATCCCAAGTTCAAGAAGTGTATCAAGAATCAAATCAGCACCAGAGCGTGCTTCTTCAAGTTCAATTTTCTCCACATGGACCTCCTTTAGCAATTGTTTTTTTCGAATTGTCTAAAAATTCAAAACCTTGTATACTATAATAACATTTTTAACTAAATTTGCAAGGGTTTCAGAGAAAAATATCACAAACTCTTCGGAAATAATATTCTTAGTTTTTTTCTTGTGCTTGACGTTCTGCTTTACGTTCTTCAAATTCTTCATCACTCATCAGAGTTCCACCGACATTAGCTGATTTAGCAAAAGCAGTGTAACGGCGCAACCATCCACTTGAGATCTTAGATTTGAAAGGTTTCAAATGTTTACGGCGTGCTTCAAGTGTCGCATCATCTACGAGCAAATCAATGGTACGGTTGGGAAGATCAATCACAATTTCATCCCCATCTTCAATCAGAGCGATATTGCCACCTTCCGCAGCTTCTGGAGATACGTGACCAATAGCAATACCACGAGTTGCTCCTGAGAAACGACCATCAGTAATCAGAGCAACATCCTTACCAAGACCGCGGCCTACAATCTTAGAGGTTGGCGCTAACATCTCTGGCATACCAGGACCACCCTGAGGGCCTTCGTAACGAATGACAACAACATGGCCCTTCTTAACCGTTCCATTATCAATCAATTCAAGGGCTTGAGCTTGTGAATCACAACAAATGGCTTTACCACGGAAAGTTTTAACGGATGGATCTACACCACCAACCTTGATAACAGCCCCATCCTGAGCAATATTTCCATAAAGGATAGACAAACCGCCAACCGGTGAAATAGGTTGCTCGATTGGATGGATAATTTCTTCATTTTTGATTTCAGCACCAGCTACATTTTCTTTTAAGGTTTTACCAGTAACCGTAATACGATCACCCTTAATGGCACCTTTCTTAATCAACTGATTAATAATTGCTGGAACACCACCTGCTTCATGTACATCATGCATGGTATAGATGCTGGAAGGAGCAATTTTAGAGAGATAAGGTGTCTTCTTAGCAATCTCATTGATGTCCTTAAGGTCATAGTCAATACCAGCCTCACGCGCAATAGCAAGGGTATGAAGAACGGTATTGGTTGAACCACCCATGGCCATATCTAGAGCAAAAGCATCATCGATGGCTTCTTTGGTCACAATATCACGTGGGCGAACATTATTTTTGATGTTATCCATTAATTTTGTGGCTGCTTGACGAACCAATTCACGACGTTCGTCTGAAACGGCTAGGATAGTACCGTTACCTGGAAGGGCAAGACCCAAAACTTCCATCAAACAGTTCATTGAATTGGCAGTAAACATTCCTGAACATGAACCACAAGTCGGACAGGCATTTTTCTCTAAATAATCAAGCTCTTCCTTGCTCATATCTCCAGCCTGATAAGTACCTACAGCTTCAAACAAGCTTGATAAAGTAGCCTGATGACCAGTCATATCAACGCCACCCTTCATAGGTCCACCTGAACAGAATACCGCTGGCACATTAGTACGCATGGCTGCCAAAATCATTCCTGGTGTAATCTTATCACAGTTAGGGATATAGAACACACCGTCAAACCAGTGGGCATTAATAACAGTTTCTGCAGCATCAGCAATTAATTCTCGTGAAGGAAGGCTGTAACGCATCCCAATATGTCCCATGGCAATCCCGTCATCTACACCAATGGTATTAAACTCAAAAGGAATACCACCAGCTTCACGGATAGCCTCCTTGGCAATATCCGCTAATTCACGTAGGTGGACATGTCCTGGAACAATATCAATATAAGAATTACAAATAGCAATAAAGGGCTTTTGCATATCCTTAGAAGATTTAACCTGTCCAGTCGCATACAAAAGTCCACGTGCAGGTGCTTTATCAACACCAACTTTGATCATATCACTTCTCATGACCTTACCTTCAATCTATAAAATTTCTTACAACATATGTTACCACTTTGGAAAGTAATGTCAAGGAATTTTCAGAATATTTCTGTAATTCCGAAAAAATGGCTTTACAGTATCGAAACGATCTAAATAAAAAGGAAGCCCTAAGACTTCCTAAATGATTATTTTTAAATTATTCAACGCTAAAGAGGTATGGATACACAGGTTGGTCCCCTTGGAAGATTTCAACTTCAATATCTTCGTGAGCCTCTTCCAATTTTTCCGCAAGTGCTTGAGCTTGTTCTTGATTACCTTCTTCGCCGACGTAAATCATAACAATTTCACTGTCTTCGTCAATCATCTTGTCAAAGGTGTCAAGGAGGGCTTGGTCCATATCTGGTGTAGACACAAGGATCTTACCATCCACCATACCAAGGATATCATTTTCATGAATCTCAAGACCATCAATAGTTGTGTCACGTACTGCCAAAGTCACGCTACCACTTGTTACATCTGAAAGACTAACTGTCATAGCTTCAACATTAGCTTCGATACTTTGGCTAGGATCAAAAGCAAGCAAGCTTGTAAAGCCTTGTGGAACTGTACGTGTTTCAACAACAGCCGCATTAACATCCACTACTTCAGCAGCTGATTGTGCTGCCATAAAGATGTTTTTATTATTTGGCAAGATGATAACATTCTTGGCATTAACCTGCTCAATGGCCTTAACGATATCCTCCGTTGATGGGTTCATTGTTTGACCACCTGAAATCACATAGTCAACACCTTGTGATTTGAAGATATCTGCAAGTCCATCTCCGGCAACAACCGCAATAAGGGCAAAGTCTTTAGGAGTAGAAGGCGCAGTTTGAATGGCTTCTGCTTTTTGAACTTGTGCATCGTGTTGATTACGCATGTTGTCAACCTTAACTTTGACAAGAGCACCATATTTAAGACCTTCTTGCATGACAAGACCTGGATCCTCTGTATGGACGTGAACTTTTACAATTTCATCGTCGTTAACAACAAGGAGAGAATCCCCAAGATTACTCAAATAATTTTGGAACTCTTCATAATCAAAGTCTTTCACATAAGTTGGACCTTGTTTGAGACCAACCATGATTTCCGTACAGTACCCGAAGGTAATATCTTCTGTTGCAACATGACCTGCAACTGACTTATGATGTTCTGCATTGATCATCTCTGTCATAGTAGCAGGTGTCGCTTGGAAGTCCTCTGAAGCGATATACTCACCTGTGAGGGCTGACAAGAAACCTTCATAAATAAAGACCAAACCTTGACCACCTGAGTCTACTACACCAACTTCTTTCAAAACTGGAAGCATCTCTGGTGTCTTAGCCAAGGCAGCCTTAGCCCCATCAAGAGCTGCACGCATAACCTCAACAGCATCATTAGTAGATTCAGATTTCTTAACCGCTGCTGAAGCTGCACCACGTGATACTGTAAGGATTGTTCCTTCGACAGGTTTCATAACAGCTTTATACGCAACTTCAACACCTGATTGGAAGGCGTGAGCTAGATCTTGGCCGTCAAGTTCCGTTTTATCCTTGATGCTTTGACCAAAACCACGGAACAATTGTGACGTAATAACACCTGAGTTACCGCGAGCACCCATCAAGAGACCTTTAGACAAAATCTGACCAACTTCACCAACTGTTGAAGCTGTTTGATCTGCGACAGCCTTGGCTCCGTTATCCATAGTCATTCCCATGTTTGTTCCAGTATCTCCATCTGGTACTGGGAAGACATTGAGTGAATTCACATATTCTGCTTGCTTACCTAGACGTGTTGCTGCCGCTTGGACCATCTCCTGAAGTAAGCTTGTTGTAATTTTAGACACTAGTTTTCTCCTACGACTTTGATATTTTGAACGTAAACATTTACTGTTTCAGTCTTGATACCGAGTTGATTCTCAAGATTAAATTTCACACGTTCTTGAATATTTTTTGAAACCTCACTAATCTTAACACCATAACTCATAACAGTGTAGACATCCACAGTGATACCTGCATCAGTAGATTTCACGACAACTCCTTTTGCGTAGTTTTCTTTTCCAAGAAGTGCTTGAAAATTATCTCGGATAGCACTCTTACTTGCCATACCGACAACGCCAAAAATTTCTGTTGCTGAACCGCCAACTACTGTTGCGATGACATCATCTGACAATTCGATTTGACCATCTTTTGTATTGATTTTTACAGTCATAATTACTACCTCAAAAAGTTTTTATCAGCTTATTTTACCATATTCGAGCTTACTTGTAAAAAATAAGAAGAAGATACCCTTTGAATAAAAGTATCTCCTCAATATTTATCATTAAAACTTTCTCTTTATGAGATAACGACGGTACATCACATAGAGGAAGACCGCACGCCATACATTATCAACAACGGTTGCAATCCAAACACCTGCCAGGCCCATTCCCAAACTCACTCCTAGGAAGTAGCCTGAGAAAATTCGGATTAGCCACATCCCAATAGTTGTCGCATAGAAAGGTATCTTAGCCTTACCCAGACCTTGCCAAACTGCTGTGTAGACTAAAGTCGCCGAAGTCACGGGATTTCCTAGGAACGAATAAAGAATAACGACCTGACTAGCAGCAATAGCTGCTTTATTATCTGTAAAGAAGCTTGACAATCCATGGCCAAAAAATAAGATGCTTCCGGAAACCAAAACCATCAAGAAGGTTGAAATCCAGTAAGACTCTCGTATAATACGCTTCATCTGCGCCTTATCCCCTCGCCCCAGACTATTGGAAACCAAGATAACTGTAGCCGTGGCGACTCCCATACCAGGCATATAGTTAAACTGGGTGATATTTTCACCAATGGCATTACCACCGACAACAGCTGTACCAAAGGTAACAATAATAGCCACAATGACCACATCTCCAGCACGCATCATCAGTCGTTCACCTGCTGCTGGCAAAGCAATTCCCAACAACTCCTTGTTAAAAGGTTTGGTAACTTCAAACTGTTTCACATCCAATTTCATTGCAGTCCATAGTATGGCTGTCCCAACTAGGCGAGAACAAACCGTAGCTGTAGCTACCCCAATAATCCCCCAATGTCCAACAAAAATAGCCAAAGAAGATAGAAGAGCGTTAAGAAGATTGGTCAAAAGACTGACGACCATGGAAATACGAGGACGTCCCTTGGCTCGTAGTATATTACCAAAGGTAGTCATCAAAGCTAGAAAGACCACACCTCCACCGACTAGAGCCAAATAGAGACTGCCAGCCTGGGTCACAGATTGCTCAGTGCCCAGAAGATTGAGAATGGATCCACCAACAAAAATGGAGAGTAGACCCAAGACGATACTAAGAGCAAGGGTAATAATAATAGCATCCCAGGTATCTCTGTTAGTCGCTTTAACGTCTCCTTTTCCTAGGCTTCTAGCAATGACACTGGCACTCGAAGCCCCCAGCGCAATGAAGATAGCCTGATAAATCGTAATGATATTATTGGCCACGGAAACCCCCGATATAGCAACAATACCAACCTGAGCTACTAGGTAAGAATCGACAACCCCCATCAACATTTGTAAGAGGTTTTCAGCCATAGCCGGTAAGGCTATGTTTAAAATTTTCTTTGTTTCTGTCATAACATTTTCTTTTATATTGATAAAAATAGGGCTGATTTCTCAGCTCCTATTTTTTATTCTTATACACCAAGATAGCTTTCAACTGCTTTTTGCATATCAGCTGCCGCAACAACTGTTTTATGGCGAACTTCTGCATGTTCAAGTCCATCTACAGCAGCTGGGATAGCTACACCTGAAAGTTGGTGCAAATCTTCTACTGCTTTGAAATCATCCCCACTGTCTTTACCAGTGACAGCTGAAACAGCCACACGTGGGAATTTGTAAGGGCTAGCTGTTGAAGCGATAACTGTTGGTGTGTGGTCATCTGTCTTTTGAACGTATGCTTCGTAAACAGCTGAGGCAACTGCTGTATGAGGATCTTCGATATATTTGTCTTCATCATAGACACGCTTGATTTCAGCAGCTGTTTCATCCTCAGTTGCAAAACCTGCTGCAAACAAATCAAGAATATCTTTATCTGCATCAGCCAAAGTATACTCACCTTTAGTCACAAGTGCATCCATAAGCTCTTTAGTCTTAACCGCATCATTACCAAGAAGGTGGAAAATCAAGCGTTCTAGGTTAGAAGATACCAAAATGTCCATAGAAGGACTTGTTGTTACCTTGAAATCGCGTTTCTTGTCATAAGTACCTGTTGCAAAGAAGTCTGTAAGGACATTATTTTCGTTAGAAGCACAGATTAATTTACCAACTGGGACACCAATTTGACGTGCATAGTAAGCCGCCAAGATGTTACCAAAGTTTCCTGTTGGGACTGTGAAGTTAACCTTATCTCCGTTTTGGATATGACCTGCCTTAACCAACTGCGCATAGGCATATACATAGTAAACCACTTGTGGTACCAAACGACCGACGTTCATTGAGTTAGCTGATGAGAATTGCGTATGATGAGTCAACAATTTCTCACGCAAATCAACATCGTTAAACATACGTTTCACATCTGTTTGGGCATCATCAAAGTTACCATCAATGGCAATAACGTGCGTATTAGCTCCTGTTTGAGTGGTCATTTGCAATTCTTGGATTTTTGAAACACCGTCTTTTGGATAAAAGACAATGATTTCAGTTCCAGGGACATCTGCAAAACCAGCCATGGCAGCTTTACCAGTATCACCTGATGTCGCTGTCAAAATAACAATCTTGTTATCAACACCTTGTTTCTTCGCTGATGTTGTTAGCAAATAAGGCAAGATTGAAAGCGCCATATCTTTGAAAGCAATGGTAGAACCATGAAAGAGCTCAAGGTTGTAATGGTTTTGAAGTTTGACCACTGGTGCAATAGCAGCTGTATCAAACTTGTCGTCATAAGCATTTGTGATACAGTAATCCAATTCTTCTTCAGTAAAATCATCCAAGAAAGCAGACAAGACTAATTTAGCAACTTCTTGGTAAGAAGCGTCTTTCAATTGATCAAAGTCCAAAGCAATCTCAGGTGTTGTCAATGGGGTGAACAAGCCACCATCTGTTGCCAGTCCTTGAAGAATAGCCTGACTAGCAGTTACTTTATTATTTTCGTCACGTGTTGATTGGTATACAAGTGTCATGGTAAATCCTCTTTTTAGATAGTGTGTGGCTCTATTGTAGCATAATTGTCAGAATATTTCTACACGTATTGTAACTTGTGAGAAAATCATTCGGATTTCACTTGTTTAATTTTATTTAAATACCAGAAAAAATCCGGAATTTCTATCCCAGATTTTCTTTTAAAATTGATCTTTGGTGTCATTCTTAGTTGAAAAAGTGATATCTTTGGATTTACCCTCACCACAATATTCTTTGAGGTTACTGGGTACCTTGATTCTTTTAATTTTTGACCAGGATTGAAGTAAACAGTTACCATCCTATCGGCTTATTATAACAATTCTTAAAGCGTTTTTCTATCTTATTCGGGAAAGTCCTTTATTTTTAATTTGGATAAACACTCTAATATAGAGGATTTCTAGCAAAAAAGTAGCCCTTATAGAGCTACTTTTGTCTATCGCTTACCCTTTGTAATCAAAGGCAATTTCGATAATTTCTTTCAATTCTGAAATAAGTGGTTCTTTCGGATTAGCTGTTGTACATTGGTCTTCATAAGCATGTTCGGCCAAAGTATAGGCAGTGTCTTGAAGAAGTTTCTTAGTAACCCCTTGTCCCTTCCAGTTCATGTCAATACCAACGGCAACACCCAATTCGTATACTTTTTGTGCCAAAACTTCAACCAATTCAGCATCTGATTGTTTGTCAGTACCCCATCCCATGAAGCGAGCGATATCTGCGTAATCTTTGTCTGCACGGAAGTAGTCATATTTAGGGAACATAGCGTGTTTTTGAGGATCACTACCATTGTAACGGATAACGTGAGGCATCAAAATCGCGTTAGTACGTCCGTGTGGAATGTCAAACATAGGACCAACCTTGTGAGCGAGTGAGTGGTTGATCCCAAGGAAGGCATTGGCAAAGGCCATACCAGCCATTGTAGACGCATTATGCATCTTTTCACGTGATTCTTCATCACCAAAGCGGTAAGAATGTTCAAGATTTTCAAAAACAAGTTTAATCGCTTGGAGTGAAAGTCCACGTGTATAGTCGCTAGCCATGACTGATACATAAGATTCAATAGCGTGAGTCAAAACGTCCATACCTGTATCTGCTGTAACGCTAGCAGGCACACTCATAACCAAAGCAGGGTCAACGATAGCAATGTCCGGAGTCAAAGCGTAATCTGCCAATGGGTACTTGATGTGAGTTTCACTATCAGTGATAACCGCAAATGACGTTACCTCTGAACCTGTACCTGAAGTTGTTGGGATACAGATAAATGTTGTCTTCTGAGCGTAAGGAATCTTGTAAGTACGTTTACGGATATCCAAGAATTTTTGTTTAGCTCCGAAGAAGCTTACATCTGGGTGTTCAAAGAACATCCACATAGCCTTAGCAGCATCCATTGCAGAACCACCACCAAGAGCGATGATAACATCTGGTTGGAAGTCTACAAAACGTTCCAACCCTTTATAAACCGTATTCGTAGATGGATTTGGCTCAACATTTGAGAAAACATCTACTGCTGGTTTATGGCGGTTAAGTTCCAATTGGCGTTTAACCAAGTCAGCGTAACCAAACTGAACCATACCAGGGTCACAAACCAACATCACGCGCTCAGCTTCAATGTGGCGCAAGTAAGTTATTGAATCTTTTTCGAAGAAGATTTTTGGTGGGACGCGAAACCATTGCATGTTATTGCGACGCTTTGACAATGTTTTGACATTCAAGAGATCAAATGAGCTAACATTGTGTGAAACTGAGTTATGACCGTATGAACCACAACCAAGAGTCAATGATGGAATCATATTGTTGTAGATATTACCGATACCACCTTCAGCTGATGGACTATTAACCAAAACACGGCAGGCTTTCATGCGGATACCATATTGGAGTTGAAGCTCTTCATTTTCAGTGTGGATAACAGCTGTATGTCCAAGACCTCCCAAATTGAGCATGCCTTCTGCTTTTTTGAATCCATCCTGAACGCCATCAGATTTGATAAGGGCAAGTACTGGAGACAATTTTTCCAAGGCAAGTGGGTGTTCCATTGTTGCATCTGGAATTTCTGCCAAAAGCATTTTCGTACCTGCAGGTACTTTAAGACCAGCTTTTTCAGCAATTTCCATAGCTGAGTGACCTACAATAGCGCCGTTTACAGCTGTACGCGCCTCATTAAGAACGACTTTTTCTAATTTAGCAATATCAGCTTTTTTAGAAATGATGACACATTGATGTGCCTCAAATTCAGCCTTAACTTCATCATAAATAGCTGCATCAACGATAGCTGCTTGTTCAGAAGCGCAAATCATACCATTGTCAAACGTTTTTGAAACGATGATATCGTTGACAGCACGTTTAACCTTAGCATCAGCAGCAATATAAGATGGGACGTTTCCGGCTCCTACACCAAGCGCTGGTTTACCAGTTGAATAAGCAGCCTTAACCATACCAGGTCCACCAGTCGCAAGCACTGTGGCAATCTTAGGATGGTTCATCAAAAGACCAGTTGCTTCGATAGATGGCTCTTCAATCCACTGGATGCAGTCCTTAGGTGCACCTGCTTCAATAGCTGCATCACGAACGATACGAGCTGCCTCTGCAGATGATTTTTGAGCTGATGGGTGGAAGGCAAAGACGATAGAGTTACGAGTCTTAAGAGCGATAAGGGCTTTGAAAATCGTTGTTGAAGTTGGGTTAGTTGTTGGTGTCACCCCACAGATAACGCCTACTGGCTCAGCGATAGAAACCAAACCTTGTTCTTTATCTTCAGCGATAACGCCTACTGTCCTGTCATATTTAATACTATTCCAAATGTATTCAGAAGCATACATATTTTTGATGGCTTTATCTTCATAAATACCACGACCTGTTTCATCAACAGCCAATTTTGCCAAATACATATGTTTATCTAGGGCAGCAATCGCAGCTTGGTGAACAATGTGGTCCACTTGCTCCTGCGTAAAGTTAGACATGGCATCGAGAGCTTCAACCCCTTTTGTTGCCAATTCATCTATTACTGTTTGAACATCTTTAGTTTGTTTAGTCATATGAAACTCCTTTGAATATTTGTTAAAAACTTCACAAGATTTAACACAAGTCTATTATAGCGCTTTCTATATATTGTGTAAACCCTTACATTGATAAAAATCATAACCACCCGTCTAACGGGTGGTTTGATCAAGGGCTATAAGCCCATAATACCAGCCAG
>NZ_JWGQ01000042.1:0-35217 GCF_001069025.1 Streptococcus sp. 1004_SSPC
CTTTACGAGCTTTCTTAAGACCTGGTTTTTTCTACATTATGATATTTATGGTAAATTATCACTAAAATCAAGTAATTTTAAGAGATAAATCCTCAATATTTACATATATAATCCTTTTGAAAATCGAGAGGTTATCAAAGGGTTATCACATTTTAGTTTTCGGAGCTTATGTAGTTGAGAAATACGAAATACTGTATCATAAAGATGATGTACAGTTTAGCAACAAATATACAGTTTCTTCGTGCCTGGACAATTTCTTTTTCTATCCTGAAGATATTTAAACAGTTCTATATATTATTTCTTGTGAGTAATTTTCATCAAAAAATTTCATAGAGTAGCTTCCTAGAATCATGGAAAAGTAGTAAAAATAGTTGTTATCCTAGTTGATTAAAAAAATCCCTGATTTCCTCATCTTTTATAAAATAATATATAATTTTCCCCTCTCTTCTAGTGCCCAAGATGTTTTGATTGGCTAGTTTACGAAGATGGTGGGAAGTAGATGCCATACTGAGATTTAGTAAACAGGCTATATCACAGACACAGAGTTCTTCAACAGCAAGAAGATAGAAGATGATATTTATCTGTTTATTATCGGTAAATTTTGTTAAAATGCGAAGTGATTTTTGGACTTTTTCCTTTTCAAGGTAGTTCGTTGCGGTTGTAATATTTTGCTGATTTATAACATTCACTTGGCAGATACTATCTTTTTTCATAATATTTTCTCCTAGCCTAATATAGTCCATAGTATGTCAAAACTGTTATTTTCAATCAGGATATATATCCCCAATCCTAAATAAACAACGGCAATAAACCATCTGCTATATTTTTCCAAAATTTCTCCAACAGAAGAGACTTGTGCCAATTTTTGGGCAGAAAAAACCAAGAGATAAATCATGACTAGAAAGGTAAGTAAAGCTACTATCAAATTTGCTAAATTTAAGGTAGTAAAATATGGAACAAAGACACCAATATTGTCAGCACCACAACTTGCAAAAGTAATCATAGCGACTAGAAATATCAGGTTTTTATTATCTTTGCGCAAACCTTCTTTGGCAATAGCTTCTCCATCAGAATCTCCTAAAAGCAAAACTTTGAGACCTAGGAAAATTGGAATCAAACCGAGTAAACCTAAAATCTCTTTACTAGGAATATAATTTAAGACAAATGCAAAAAGCAAACTTAGCAATATTAGACTAACAGAGCCTAGAAATTGTCCTAAATAGATGTTAATGATGTCTTTTCTGCTTTTTCTTTTGGCAAAAAATAACATTAGGATAATAAGTAAGTCTACGGCTGTCCCAGAATACAGGATTATTGAAGTAACAACATTTTGAATCATAAAATACCTCATTCAAATATATTTTTGAATGTATTCTAACATTAAACTTTGTAGATGTCAACTTAAAATCCACCAAAATACAGATAAGAAGTTAGTGTACCAAATATTAAAAAGCCCTGCCATCGAAATGACAGCAGGGCTTAACTTCAATATCCAGATAATATATTTATCTAAAAAAGGTACAGTTTTTATTGATTTGTAGTGCGATATAATGAGTTTCCAAAAATCAAAAATCGCTTAAAATCAATATTTTGACATCTATTGACGTGTACTGAAACCCTTACTTAACCTCTGTAAGGATATAATTACGGTACCAGTATATCATAAATAATAACAAAATCTTGACTTTCCGAAACATAATGATTTTCCCGAAAGAAAGAGATCAACCTAAAAAATTACTGTCTTACTTATGTAATGTTTCTTTAATATAATATAGAAATAAAAAGTATGTAAATGAAAAGATTTATCACATTACTTTTAGTGTCTCTATCTACAATTTTATTAATTGCATGCTCTAACCAATCAAGCAATTCTTTAGATGGCGAATACCGTTGAATAAACGAGAGTAGAAATGAAGTTGCCTTTACCATTTCAGGTAACAAAGGAAATAGCAACAAAGGAGAGGCCGACACCTTTACAATTGATAAAGACAGTGCAACAATCGAACCGACTGGCTCTAATATCATAAACCGAAAAGAGAATTATACCTTCAAGGATGACGTATTCACTGTAGATATTTCAGGAACAAAGCAGGAGTATTACAAAAAGGATAGTGAAGAAATACAGCGACAAGTAAAACCCTCAAACTATTTGATATTCTTTATACAATAAAAACGCTTTTGTACTGACCCCAAAAGTTAGATTTTTTCTGTCTAACTTTTGGGGGTCAGTACACACCCGCATAGCGGGTATTTTTTTGTCTCGCACCTAGCGGAGTGAGACAGGCTAATAGTCACATAATAAAAAATTTACTTAAAGTCAGATTTTAAATACTTTAGAATAGTTCTTTCTAAAACTTACTCCCAAATTTTTTTGCTCGTATAATTCATCAGGGGTTTGGGGATTCCCCAAAATTCAAATCATCCCAAAAAGTACATACACTTTGTGTATACAAATTTTAGGATGATTTTGGGAGTGTGTGTATACAGACTCTGAGCTCGCAAAGTCATATTATGAGAAATCTTTCCTTCTCGATAAAATAATCCCAAAAATCAATTTGACTGTCATTTGTGTGTACAAATATTTTAAGAAGATATATAAAAAACGCTGCAAAATTTTTAACAGCGTTTCCTTATTTTAAAATTCTCATATGTCTTTCTTTTTTATGGTTAGCATCATAGTATTCCAGCATCGCATGATACAAACGAGCCTTCGTTTTATCTTGTTGTTTAATTCCATGAAGAAATAATTCTGCTCGCTTTAATTTCAATATGTATTCACATATCTGATCAAAATCCTTATCCATATTACTTTTGAAAATAAACATCTTTTTCCTCCATCACATCAACTATTTTTTGCATCAAAATAGACATATCCATTTTGTTTTCATAGCTTATTCTCCCAACTACAGTTGCAAGACGGGCTATAGAATTGATATTCTTTCCGACTTGTTCCAACTCTTCTGTTAAAGGAACTAAACCTTCAAAAGAGACTTTTTGGATGTTCAAATCTGTTCGTATTAATTTTTGTCTAGCAAACTCAGAAAAATTACGAATATTTTCCTTCCTCATACAATCATTTAATTTTTTATTTTCTTCTTCCGTCAAAAACACCTGTTTCAACACAGATTTTATTCTCATGGTCCTATCACCTCGTTTTCTTATTTAGTCGTTTTACAAGTTCTTTCACTTGTTTACTTGTCTTCTTTTCATATTCTATCATCAGCTCAACGCAGTAGTGAAATATCCTTACATTATCCAAATCCTCACTTTGTTCTGCTATTCTTTCTAACTGACGTAAGTTATTGATAATTCTTCTAACTTGAAATATAAAGTCATGATAAGATTCAAAATCAAATTGAAGATAAATAGGCGAGCTCTTAAATAACATTTTTCTGGCATAAGAGGAAAAACTTAGATGATTTGTCATTTCAATCAAGTTATTCACTATTTCATTTTGCTCCTCAGTGATGTAACATTTCTTTAGAACAGTCCTATATCTACTCATTTATCATATACTTCTTTCGGGCATTTTCATGGGCAATAGCTTTGCACTCCAGCATACGTTCCTGCTTTAAATTCTCCATAGACTTAAATAAATACGCCAAAGGAGACGTCGCATCCTCAGGAATCCGTTCAATCATGCTAATGACTTCATCACTAGTTACATACCCACTAGCCAAATACTCGCCTATCTTCATCTTCTGAGCATGTGTTAAAGTGTAATTGTTAGGATACAAAAATCTATCATTGTACTTATAAGAAATGGATTCTAACAAAGAATAATATTTGGGTGGAATATAAGTTTCAGGCTTTCTAGAACTATTATCCAGTATATTCTCAATCTCTTTCTTATTCTTACTCTTGTTCTTAATCTCTTGCGTTACATTATCATTTTCATCCGTTACTGTAACGTTACAGTCTAAAACGAGTTGTGGCTCGCCTGTAATTAGTGCTTTTTGTTTTTGTCTATGACGAGCAACACGTTCCCTAGTTTGTTTTCTAATCTTTTCTAGTCCATCTATATTCTGATGTTTCTCCCATTTTGGAATGGTAATAGCGCCATCTATGATTTCTATCATGCCAAATTCTTCAAACATGCTGAGAGCTAATTTTACAGATGTAGCCTTTCGCCTAAACACTGTTGAAAGCATCTCTTCTGTGTAATAAACCTTGTTCCCTAGACTTAATATGCCACTATTATTTTGCTTTCCTGCAAGCACCAGAATTTTAAACCATATTACAATAAGAGTATCTCCTTCTGGCATTGATTCTATTAGCTGAATTTTTTCATCATCAAATATATCTGTTGTTATCTTGATCCACTGAACACCATTCATACGAGTACCTATCTTTCATATTGCTTCAACCATCGTGTTACTGCTCTTTTATCGTATAAAGTCACTCCATCAATCACCATGGTTGGCATTCCTTCTTTCGTCCATTTTTGGATTGTTGTCGTAGATACATCTAACCACCTAGACAAACCTGACATACGAACCATAGGTTTATAAAGTTCTTTATCTTCAAATACTCTTGCTACAGCATTTGAAATCATCTCATCATAGTGAGCACGTAATTGCTTCTCTAATTCTTTAGGAAGCTGGACAACTAAAGTAGTTTCCGACATAAATTCACACCTCATTTCTAAATTAAATAAGCTCCGAAACCATTTAATTTGTTATTCATTTTGAATTATATATCCTTTTTGAATTTTGTCAAGCTTTTTTATTCAAAAAGAATAAAATGTGTTATAATGATAAAAAGGAGGTTCTTATGACGAATCATATTACTAAACTGATAGAAAATAGCGGAAAAAAATTGACAGAAATTAGCGAAGCTACAAATATAGCCTATCCTACACTTTCTGGATACAATCAAGGAATCCGCAAACCTAAAAAAGATAATGCTGAAAAATTGGCAAAATACTTTAATGTTTCCGTCGCTTACATTATGGGACTTGATAGCAACCCACACGCTCCATCAAATCTTAAAATTGTTACAGATAGTTTCAAAACATCTAAAATTGGTTCTGTGACACCTTTTAAAAGCGATATGGAGAAGTTAAAGAAGAGCATCGAATTTGGCGAAAGGGCATTAACACTACCACTTGATGATAGTTTTTCAGATGAATTTCGTCATATATTCTCAGAATATCTAGCTGAGAAAAACAAACGTTTTATGTCTGAGTTTATAGATTATATGAATCACCAAAATAAAGATTCTAAAGTTTGGCAGAGCTGGATTAAAACAGACGAATACGCTATCCGCCAAGAAGATAGAAAAAATAGATAGACACTCATTTCTCAATTACATAAGCTCCGAAAACTTAGATACGGAGAAAAATGTCTATACACAAATACAAAACAAAAAAAGGAATCCTATACTATGTCAGCTTTTACATTGGCTTAGATGCTTATGGAAAGAAAAAAAGGCACTTAAAGAGAGGGTTCAAAACCAAAAAAGAGGCAAAATTGTACGAAGCTCGTTTAGAAGCTGGTGTCGTTGCCCCCACAGTAAGTACCGACAAACCTAACCCCAAAGTCACTTATAAAGAACTTTATCAAGAATGGTTTAATGCCTATGTTGGTACCGTTGAAGAAACAACTTCTTCCCAAACTAAGAATATCTATCGAATACATATTCTACCAATATTTGGCGATAAATTTATTGACCAAATCAGTCCTTTAGACTGTCAAAACTTTATTACACAAAATTCTCAGACTTTCAAAAATATCAAACAGATAAAATCCTATACCTCAAAAATTTTTGATTTTGCAATCAACATGAACTACATTGATCGAAATCCAATGAAGAATGTTATCATGCCTAAAATCAAAAAAACTAGATCAGATAATTTTTGGTCACTGGAGGAATTACATCATTTCCTTGATATAGTGAAAGAAACTGAGCCATTTAAACATTTTGCTTTATTTAGACTGCTTGCATTTAGTGGACTACGAAAAGGGGAGTTATACGCTTTAAAATGGGCTGATATTAACTTTGACAGCAATCTCTTAAACATAGATAAAAGTCTAGGAAGAATTGACGGTAAAGCGATTGAAAAGAGCACAAAGAATGAATCTTCAGTTCGCACAATCTATCTTGATGATGAGACAATCGATATTATTAAACAATGGAGAAATTTCTATCTAAAAGAACAATCTCAGTTGCCTCTTACAAAGCTGAATATTAGTAACGAATATATGTTCTCTTACATATCAAGCAATGACAAAATTGAGCCCCTTCATGCTGACTACATTAATAACGTACTGAATCGAATCATTAAAAAGCATAAATTAAAACCAATTAGCCCACATGGGTTCAGACATACACATGCAACACTTATGTCTGAAATTGGAATCGACCCTTCTAATACATCAAAACGACTTGGCCACGCAAGCAGTCAGATGACATTAGATGTCTATACTCACACTACAAAAACTGGTGAGAAAAACTCTATTGACAAATTTGCAGATTATCTCAATAAAGCAAAATAAATCATGATTTTTAAAATTTAGAAGAGGTTATCAGAAGGTTATCACAAAGCTATTCTAGCTCAAAAATCGACAAAAAAGCACTTTGCAAAATCTTTGCAAAGTGCTTTGAAACGTTGATATAATCGTATTGATTAACGTTTTGAGAATTGTGATGCTTTACGAGCTTTCTTAAGACCTGGTTTCTTACGTTCAACCATACGTGCATCACGAGTAAGAAGTCCAGCGCGTTTCAATGAATCGCGGAAGTCTGGGTCTACTTGAAGAAGTGCACGAGCGATACCGTGACGGATCGCACCTGATTGACCAGCGTATCCACCACCTACAACGTTAACGTGTACGTCGTATGAACCTTCAGTTGAAGTAACTGCAAAAGGTTGGTTGATAACGAGACGAAGGTCTGCGTGTGGGATGTATTCTTCTACATCTTTTTTGTTAACTGTGATTTTACCAGTACCTGGAACCAAACGTACGCGTGCAACGGCGTTTTTACGGCGTCCTGTACCTGCATATTGTGCTTGTGCCATTATATTAGTGCTCCTTTCCTCTTAGAATTAGATAAGTCCTGAGATATCAAGTACTTCTGGTTGTTGTGCAGCGTGAGTGTGCTCACCACCAACGAAGACTTTCAATTTCATACCTTGTGCGCGTCCAAGAGTGTTGTGTGGAAGCATACCTTTAACTGATTTTTCGATCAAACGAACAGCATTTTTAGAACGAAGTTCACCTGCTGAGATTTGTTTCAATCCACCTGGATACATTGAGTGAGTATAGTAGATCTTATCAGTTGCTTTTTTACCAGTCAATTTAACTTTTTCAGCATTGATAACGATTACGAAATCACCTGTATCAGTGTGTGGTGTGAAAGTTGGTTTGTTTTTTCCGCGAAGTACGCTAGCAACTACTGCAGAAAGACGTCCAAGTGGCACATCAGTTGCGTCAACGACATACCATTTACGTTCAACTTGGCCTGGTTTAGCCATAAATGTTGTTTTGTTCATGATTTCTCCTATATATAGTTCGATTTTTGTTTACGAGTGATGGGTGTTCCTTCCCATCAAAAAGTATTTGGAAGGTTCCGGGGCCTTTCAAATGGGGTAAACAATACCGTCTAACATAATATCAAAAAAACACGTCCAAGGCAAGTCATTTGGAGGTGTTTTTCTTTTATTTTTTTAGCTCCCGTTTTATAAGTTAGGTAATAGAATCCCCCAGCAACCTCTCCTCTAAGAGATGCAAACTAGTCCTCAGCTTCCCAAAAAAAGCTGGTCTAATGTTTTACAGATGGCAATGTACAAATCCATGGTCGGATTGTAGTCTCCCTTTTCAATAGGTGAGATGGTCTGGCGGGAGACTCCTATAGCATCTGCTAAGCCTTGTTGAGTGAGGTCTTTTGCCACACGTGCTGACTTTAATTTTAAATTTTTCATTTAAAAACCCTATGCTTCGTCTTCTAGTTCTTCCAGACGGTTTTTTCTGATTTTTTTGATGATAACCAATCCGTCACAAATAAGGATCAAACCCAATGTCAAAAATGCTACACTACTCATAATATTATTATTCATCTCAATCGACTGTACTAAATTTAACAAACCAATTGATGATATAACAATTCCAAAAAGCAACATTACTCAGGATAATACGAACACTTTCTTCTCAATTTTTTGTCCAGTAACCGTGGATACCCATTTCGTGATACGCTATGCACTACGACCACGCACATAGATCCAAAGAAAGTAATAATTAATAATGACTGAGCTAAGTATACGGAGTGTGTCTTACCAGTAACCATAATCGTTACAAATATACCAATCATGGCTACTCCATAACTTCCAGCAGCAGATGCTGTTACTGATTAACTGAGCACGTTCATCCATCGTGCTAGCTACTTTTTCTTTGACTCCTTCATTTTGTTCCCTCCATTTTATAGATTTATTACAGCATTGTTTTACATCATGTTAAATATACTATTCATTTTGTATGATTTATCTTCTTATTTTCTATTGATACATCATTTCAGACAACGAAAAAATCAGATAGGAAAACCTATCTGATTTTTTCTATCTAGCTTCCTCACCAATCGTAAAGACGGCTAAGGTATCTGGTCCGACATGGGTAGAAATAACTGGTCCAAGTGGCATAATAAGAACTTGTTCAATGCCGTCAACTGCTAACAATCGTTCTTTTAGATTCTCCGCAGCTGCAAAATCATTAGCATAAGCGACAATCGCTGTGCTATGTCCAATATCCTGAGTAGCATTCAGGACCATTTCTTTAATGGCTTTTTTACGTCCACGGATTTTAGCCAAAGGAACCAACTTACCTGAAGCGTCTAGCCAAAGAAGAGGCTTGATATTAATCAAACTACCAATAATTGCTGAGCTCTTAGAAAGACGACCTCCACGCATAAGATGGTAGAGATCATCAACTAAGAAATAGGTCCGTAAACGTGGCAGAATGTCCTCAATCATGGCTTTCGTTTCGGATAAACTCTTACCCTGGCCACGAGCTTCTGCCGCCAAGATAGAAAGATAACCTTCTCCACCTGCTGCCGCCAGGGTATCTACAATCTCAATGACAGCTTCTGGGTACTCATCTAAAATCATGTCACGCGCCATAACAGCACTTTGATAAGTACCTGAAAGCACTGATGAGAAGGCAAGATAAAGAAGAGCATCACCATTTTGAACATGACGACGAAAAACCTCTTCAAATTGACCAACATTCACCTGACTTGTGGTCGGTTGACCTCCTTCTTGCATAGCTTCCAAGAGACGGTCACTCGTTAATCGATTAGGACCAACGGTCTCATAAGTAATATCATCGAGCGTAATGGTCAGACCAATAAGTTCAACATCATTCTCCTGAGCCCATTTTTCATCTAGATCTGCTGTTGAATCTGTCAAAATTTTAAATGTCATATATCCCTCTATTCTATTTCATTTAAAAGGTTCTGTAATTTTCCTAATTGTGTTTCATCCCATGGACGTAACTTGGGGGTTGTTAAGTCAATATGTGCTGACATCTTGTCTAAGTCCGACTTAACGGTATTAACACGCTCCTCCAACTCACGCGCTGAAACACGTAAAGCTCCTTGAGAAAAGATGGCCCACTGTTCATTCAAGTCACTAGTCGCCACTTCAACTAGATTTTGAACAGTATTCATTTCAGCTGCTGAGCGCTCAATATAGCTATCGGCTGTCTCGTCTGCCTCAGTAAAAATAACACTAACACGGTACTGATCATAGCGCTGACGGCTCCCTGGAACAAACTGGGCATCAAACACACAGATGATATCAATATGCTCAAAGTTGGCATAATGATTGAGCTTACGAATCAGTGTTTCACGAGCTTCGTCAAGCTGATTGGCCTTAAAGAGTTGACGGGTTTCTTGCCAAAAGGCAATCATATTATAACCATCAACCAGAAGTATTCTTTTTTTCATAGTTACAATCGGTTTCGATAAACTTCATACATAAGAACTGCAGCTGCCACACTGGCGTTTAGGCTCTGCACATGGCCACTCATAGGAATAGTAATCATCTCGTCAACTTGTTTCTTGATGTTAGCAGAAATTCCCTTACCTTCATTACCAATGATAAGAGCAAGCTTACCAGCTGTGTTCCATTTATGAGATGGTGTACCGTCCATATCTGTACCAAATACCCAAAAGCCTGATTCTTTAAGTTTATCAAGGGTTTGGCTCAGATTAGTCACTCTCGCAATCGGAATATGCTCCACTGCCCCTGTTGATGTCTTGGCAACTACAGGGGTTACCCCTACAGCACGATGTTTGGGAATAATAACTCCTGTCACCTGGGTAGCATCAGCCGTTCGTAGGATAGAACCAAAGTTATGAGGATCATTAAGTCCATCTAAAATGAGAATCAGAGGGTTCTCCTCTTGCTCAGCCTTATCCATAATAACTGAGAAATCAGAGTAAGCGAACTCTGACACACGAAGGACAAAACCTTGATGAACAGCCCCACCTGTCATATCAGACAAGGTCTTCTTCGGTGTCCAAGAGATGGAAACCTTCTTTTCAGCTGCCAAAGCCTTAATAGCATCCACATTTTTCCCTCGAAGATCGTCTTGAATATAGAGTTTGTTTCCAGTATTAGCTTCTAGACTCTCCGTTACAGCATGCACACCATAAACAATATCTAGGCTTGATTCTTTAGTTGTTTTCATATGCCCATTCTATCATAAAAAAAGCCCTCTTACGAGGGCAAAGCATGTTAAATAAATGTAATTACTACTAGATAAAGCACTAGAAGAACCAGAACAAGCGTTGCAGCAGCCAAAACCTGCTTACCAATTGTATCTGGATCTGCAATTGATTCTGCAATCTTTCTCTCAGCCTAGGTAATGGTTTTACCTACTGTTTGGAAGATGTCAATTGAGTCTGTGCTTGTTGAACTGTTTCCGGAAATCTCTGAGATAAGTCCGTCTGTAAAGGTTACTTTTGACGAATAGGTCAAACTCTCACTCTGTATTTTTATCCAACTGACTTATTTCTGCAGTTGTCGATGCAAGAGAGCTAGCAGTTTCTTAAGCCACTTCAGATGTTGCGCTTGCCTCTCCTCGCTCAGATGCAGCTACTGATCGATCCTCACCAAAATCTTGGACACGAGCCTCTTCTGAATAAGATGTAGTCATAGAAACACTCGTCTCTACAATATCAACTTGAGAATGTACCTCAAGAAGACCCTCATCTGTCTCACTTGAAGAGACAACCATCAATGACGTTGAGGTCCCACTGAGCTGACTTGATTGGTTGGTTCTGCCTTGGCTTCAACTGAAGAAAAATCAACTTACGGAGCTGATGCCTCACTATTAACATAATCTATTATTTTTTCACAATCTAGATTAATTTTAAATAACAAAAAATCCTGCTCTCAGCAGAATTTTTAGATTTCTTTCTCAACTTCATCAATGCACCAAGTAACCAACTCTTCTAGGCGGTCGACATCCTCGGTCATATGAAGATAACCCATAACTGCCTCGAAACCTGTTGACATTTTATAGGTAATAACATCCGTATTTTTAGCCTTGGTATGACTCTTAGCATTACGACCTCGTTTGTATATGTCCAGCTCTTTTTCAGTCAAAAGCTCTCGATCTATCATTTTTTCAATGAGGCTAGCTTGAGCCTTGGCGGAAACATAGCGTGTAGCTAGACGATGCAATTGATTTGGCTTAGTCTGTCCTTGAAAAATCAGGTGACGGCGAATGTATAAGGAATAAACAGCATCTCCCTCAAAGGCGAGAGCAATACCATTAATAAGGTTGACATCAAGGTATTTAGTCACGTGTCCACCTCACGCCCTCCCTGGTATCAAGAAGTTTGATACCTTGAGCAGCTAACTCATCACGAATGCGGTCTGCTGTCGCAAAGTCCTTGTTAGCACGCGCTGCCTGACGCTCTTCAATGAGTTTTTCGATATCTTCATCAAGAACTTCTTCTTCGAAAACAATACCGAAAACTTGGAGCATTTTTTCAAAAGCATCTTTAACAGTTTCATCATAGTTGCCTGAATTAATCCATTTGGCCATATCAAACAGAACAGTCACACCATTTGCCGTATTAAAGTCATCATCCATAGCCACCTGGAAAGCATCAAGATAAGTTTGCAACTCATCTTGATTCACCTGATCTGTCAAGGGAAGACTGTGCGTATTTTTCAAATACTTGAGATTGACTTCAGCATCATGGATAGCTTTCTCGGTAAAGTTAATTGGTTTACGATACTGTTGTGTCGCTAGGAAGAAGCGAAGCACTTGCCCATCAACCGTCTTAAGCATATCATGGACAGTCACAAAGTTACCCAAGGATTTTGACATTTTCTCATTGTCCACATTAACAAAACCGTTGTGCATCCAATAATTAGCGAAGGTCTTACCAGTTTTGGCTTCTGATTGTGCGATTTCATTAGTATGGTGTGGGAACTCAAGGTCCGCACCTCCACCATGGATATCGATAGTATTCCCAAGGATTTCAGTCGCCATAACAGAACATTCGATGTGCCAGCCTGGACGTCCAGGTCCCCAAGGACTTTCCCAAGAAATCTCTCCTTCTTTGGCAGCTTTCCAAAGGGCAAAATCCAGAGGATTTTCCTTACGATCTGTCTCAGCATCCGTACGTCCGCTAGCACCAATTTCAAGATCTTCCAAGGTCTTATTAGCTAATTTTGCATAATTTTTTGACTTAGCTACTCGGAAGTATACATCACCTTCAGCAACATAAGCAAAACCTTTATCAATCAAGGTTGACACAAATGCAATAATTTCATCCATGTAGTTAATAACACGAGGATTTTGTGTCGCTGGTTTGATTCCAAGTTGTGCGGTATCTTCCATAAAGGCTGTGATAAACTTGTCTGATAATTCTTTGGTCGAAATACCAGCTTCATTGGCTGCCTTAATAATTTTATCATCTACATCCGTAAAGTTGGAAATATAGTTGACTGTATAGCCACAATACTCAAAATAACGACGAATAGTATCAAAAGCTACTGCTGAACGGGCATTTCCGATATGAATATAATTGTAAACTGTTGGTCCGCAGATATACATATTGACAACATTTTCTGTCAAAGGTACAAAATCACGGAGCGAACGTGTCATCGTATCATAAATTTTAATCACTTGAGATTCCTTTCAATTAACTGGAAACTATTTTTTATCCTTGATATGGTTTAGGTACAAACACAAGAGTATAACGAGAATTATAATCCAAATAGCCGCAACTAGCTGACCTTGAGCCAAGAGAGACATAGCTGAAAGAAAACTCCCAACTATATAGAAGACCAAAAAAGGATTGTCCTTGAAGAATTGTTTCATTACTCAAATCTCACTTGTGTCGTTGCTTAAAAACAAGACCGGCCCATAACAGAGCAATGCAAAACCATAAGGCGGCCATACTATAATCTGCTCTATGTAAAGCAATGTAGACAAGGGCAAAGGGGCCCACGACCGTCAATCGAGTCACCTTTGAACTAAAGAGTTTCATCTTTTTCTGTCCTTATAGACGTGATGAGTGAAAGCTTGCTGCTTTTAGAAGATCTTCTAGCTTTTCGCTATAGTATTCACGACCTTCCTCAATGTCATGAATCACTTCTTCATCCTTTTTACCGTGAACACGTACGACCTTAGCAGGGACACCAACTACCGTAACATCTTCTGGGACATCGGCAACAACCACAGCTGCTGCACCTACCTTAGCATTTTTCCCAATCTCAATAGGACCAATAACCTGAGCATGGGCTGAAACCAATGCACCCTCACGAACGGTTGGGTGACGTTTTCCGACATCTTTACCAGTACCACCTAAAGTAACACCGTGATAGAGCATAGCTCCTTTTTCAACCACAGCTGTTTCACCAATGACAAGGCCAGAACCGTGATCAATAAAGACACCTTCAGCAATCTGAGCCCCAGGATGAATCTCAATCTGAGTCCAAAATCGCCAAAATTGACTATGCATACGAGCTAACAGTCGACAATGGTGGCGCCAGAGAAAATGTGAGATGCGATGAGCGGCCAAAGCCTTTAGACCAGGATAGGTTAAAAGAACCTCCAAACTTGTCCGAGCCGCTGGGTCATTTTTCTTTACAATATCAATACTTTCTTTCCACCACCCCATATAGGTCACTCCTTATATCATTATTGTTATTATTGTTTGCTGTTGTCCTATTATTCTTTAAAGTGGAAAGTTGAGAACACTAGGTCTACTCGCTATCCCCTTCAAAATAAGCCCAATCGATTAACTCAGGCTGGTCATCAAAAGGATTGATGACAATACCTTGAACCTTGTCCAACTCATTTTCGCCTGTTGAAGGCTGGTAAATTTCTGACAGTGGCCATTGCAAAATCGTCCCTTTAGCCTTACGGAAAGGTAGACCAAAAGTCTCGTTACCGTACCATTTTGCAAAGCTCGTTAAGTTCGTAAACACAGGTACATAACTCTGTCCCTCTGCATTCGACATGGTCGCAAAGAGACGGTCATCCTGGCCATCTTCCTCGCGTTTGTGAATGAAGGCTGGAACAAGATAAATCTTATCTTTAGGAGCTGCCTTTTGGTTTTCCTCACCCAAAAGATTATTTAAGGTCTGAGTGAAATAGTTGATAAACTGGATGAGTTCACTGCTTGCAAAAAGAGTGGTATTTGAGAAATCACCATCCTCTTTTAAATTGAAAGCAAGACCAAAAAGCTCTGCCTGAACCAGTTGTGTTAAAACATCTAAGCTCGAACGTTCTACCCAAGTTTGCTCTCGAGCACTCTCTTGAGTAGCTTTAAAAGATTGTAGGTCCTGTTCACTAGTGAAGACAGGAACAACCTTCTTGCCTTCTACTTCAACTGCGTAGAGGTCTTGGGCAGCCAAGACGGGAGTACGTTGTAGGTGATTAATCAAAGCCAGACTGGTTAAAAAGTGGTCTGGTTCCGTTAAAAACTCTCTCAAGGTTTCATCAAAAGCTTGCAATTCTTGATTTTCTGTCATTCTTCTGTCTGTTCTTTCATTTCTGATTTATCAGGATTTTGCGGTGCTTTACCATTTTCATTATGGTGGCGTGGTTTGTGATGAGAACGACGGCGGTGACGATGCTCTCCTTCATTTTCCCCGTCTTCAATCTTTTCGGGCTTAGGAAGCAAGGTCTTAATTGAGGCATCGATACGTCCTTTTTCATCGATTTTGATAATTTTAACAGTTACCATATCCCCAACCTTAACCACATCTTCGACACGCTCAGTGCGTTCCCAAGCTAGTTCTGAGATGTGGACGAGAGCATCTGTCTTATTAAAGAGATGGACAAAGGCACCGAACTTTTCAATACGCACAACTGGTACAGTGTAGACCTCGCCAACCTTTGCTTCACGTACAAGATCGGAAATAATTGTTTTGGCACGGTTAATAGCATCCTGATCACTAGAGAAAATCTGAACAAGTCCCTCTTCATCGATATCAATAGTGACACCAGTCTCAGCAATAATCTTGTCAATTGTTTCGCCACCTTTACCGATGACAACCTTAATCTTGTCAACAGGAATTTGAATACTGTCAATCTTAGGCGCTGTTGGTGCCAATTCTGGACGTGGCTCAGCGATTACTGCCTCGATAACATCAAGAATCTCAAAACGAGCTACCTTGGCTTGAGCTAAAGCTTCCTCAAGAATAGCAGGTGTAATACCTGAAATCTTAATATCCATCTGAAGAGCTGTAATACCTCGACGTGTACCAGCCACCTTAAAGTCCATATCGCCAAAATGATCTTCCAAACCTTGAATATCGGTTAGAACAGTGTAGTTAGTTCCATCTGAAATAAGGCCCATGGCAATCCCCGCAACAGGTGCCTTAATCGGCACCCCACCGGCCATAAGAGCCAAAGTACCTGCACAAATAGAAGCCTGTGAAGAAGACCCATTTGACTCCAAGACTTCGGCTACCAAACGGATAGCATATGGAAACTCTTCAACGCTTGGAAGAACTTGAGCAAGGGCTCGCTCACCCAAGGCTCCGTGACCAATTTCACGACGGCCTGGTGCACCGTAACGTCCTGTATCACCCACCGAATACTGAGGGAAATTGTAGTGGTGAAGGAAACGTTTCTTATACTCTGGATCCAAACCATCAATAAGTTGTGTATCACTCATAGGGGCTAAAGTCAAGACTGATAAGGCCTGGGTTTGTCCACGTGTAAAGAGACCTGAACCATGAACCTTAGGAAGAAAGTCAATCTCTGCGTCCAAAGGACGAATTTCATCCACACGACGACCATCAGGACGAACCTTGTCTTCTGTAATCAGACGGCGCACTTCAGCATGTTCCATCTGCTCAAGGATTTCTACCACATCACGTAGAATAGTTTCCTTATCTTCATCTTCTGCGAAGCGTTCTTGATAAGAAGTAAGGACCTCTTCTTTAACAGCCTGGGTTGCTGCTTCACGCGCCAGTTTTTCTTCCACCTGAACAGCCTTAGCTAACTGATCATAATAAGCCGTTTCGATTTCGACTTTCAATTCAGCATCAACTTGGAGTAGTTCAACCTCAGCCTTTTCCTTACCAACAGCCGCAACAATATAATTTTGGAAATCAACCAACTCTTGAATAGCTTCATGTCCCTTCAAAAGTGCTTGCAACATGATGTCCTCTGACAATTCCTGAGCACCTGATTCTACCATATTGATGGCTTCCTTGGTACCGGCCACTGTCAAGTCTAACTGTGAAACGTCTTTATCTGATGCACTTGGGTTGATGATGAAATCTTCCGCTGCATAAGCCACTTGAACCCCAGCAATGGGACCATTGAAAGGGATATCCGAAATAGAAAGTGCTAAAGAACTCCCAAACATAGCTGCCATTGGCGCACTAGCATTTTCATCATAAGAGAGAACAGTATTAATGACTTGAACTTCGTTACGAAACCCCTCCGCAAACATAGGACGAATAGGACGATCAATAAGACGAGCAGTCAAAGTGGCGTCTGTTGAAGGACGGCCTTCGCGCTTATTAAAACCTCCCGGGAACTTACCAGCCGCATACATTTTTTCCTCATAATTAACCTGTAATGGAAAGAAATCTGCAGTTGCCATCTTTTTAGACATAACAGCTGCTGACAATACGGTTGTATCTCCATAACGTACTACAACGGCACCATTAGCCTGCTTGGCTACATGTCCCACTTCCACAACAAGTGGGCGTCCTGCAAAGGTCATCTCAAAAGTTTGTTTAGCCATGTTTGATCCCTCTTTTTATCCATAACCAGCCCCACAAAAACGAACTGGTCAACTTTATATCATTCATTTGATATAACTTCCATTTTACCATATTATAGTCGAAAATGGCAGAGCTTCGGCATAAGTTGCACTCCAAGCTTTTCTCGATTTCAGATATTTAAGTGGTTTTGTGATATAATAAACACTTATGAGAGCCAAAGGAATGACTATGAAAAAATTACAACACATCATTATGATTACCTTAATCTTAATAGGCCTAACAACACCTGCCCTAGCACAAGATCAGACTGATGACTTCAATGTTGCTGCAAAACATGCGATCGCTATCGAAACCACTACAGGAAAAGTGCTCTATGAAAAAGATGCCACCACTCCTGATGGTGTTGCTTCAATGACGAAAATCCTGACAGCCTACATGGTCTATAAAGCTGTTGATCAAGGTAAAATTAATTGGGACACTGAGGTAGGTATCTCAGACTACCCATTCAACCTAACAGTTGATTCAGAAGTTTCAAATATCCCACTAGATTCTCGAAAATATACTGTCAAACAACTCTTAGATGCCACTCTCATTAGTAGTGCCAACAGTGCAGCAATTGCTCTAGCTGAAAAAATCTCAGGATCAGAGAGTGCCTTTGTTGACACTATGACAGCCCAACTTAAAGAATGGGGCATTACAGATGCTAAATTATTTAACGCTTCTGGTCTAAACAATAAATACCTTGGGGATAACCGCTATCCTGGCTCTAAACCAGATGACGAAAATACTATGAGTGCTCTAGATGTTGCCATTATTGCAGACCACCTCATCAAAGACTATCCTCAGGTACTTGAAATCACCAAGCAAACCGAAACTGATTTCGAAGGTGACAACAAATTAACGACGCACAACTACATGTTGGAGGGTCAAGACAACTACCGTGAAGGCGTTGATGGACTCAAAACTGGAACAACTGAACTTGCAGGGGCATCCTTTGTAGCCCACTCCAATGAAAATGGCATGAGTTTGATTACCATTGTCATGAATGCAGATAATGATGGAGAAGATGAAGCTGCTAGATTCACAGCCACAAATGAGTTGCTAGATTATGTGACTCAAAACTGGGAAATCAAAACCCTCAACACCAAGGGACAAATCGTCAAGAAAAATGATATTAAGGTAGCCGATGGAGACAGTCAAACCATCTCTGCTAAACTCGAGTCGGACCTTACAGTCGTTCAAAAAATAAACAGCAAAAATGATGCTGTTAAAATCAAAGCAAAAACTATAACAGCACCTATCAAAAAAGGTGACACTATTGGAACAGCGACCTTTGATGATAAGGATCTCGTTGGAACAGGTTACATCTCTGATCCACCTCAAATTTCTGTAACAGCCAACCAATCTATCAAGAAAAGTTTCTTCTTAAAAGTTTGGTGGAACCATATCATTAATTTCTTTACAGGAAACAAGTAAACACAAAACTACCTTTTAGCTATCAAAAGGTAGTTTTATCTTTCCTTCAAAATTGGTCCTGTAAGTAAAAGCCTCTTCTCAACACCTTAAGTTCCTCTCAAAATGTGGTATAATAAATATCCAAAACACATGAAGGAACAAACCATGAAAAAACTGATTACGCTTATGATGACCTTCTTACTCTGTCTGGGAAGCGTAGCCCCTGCTTTTGCAGCAGATAAGAAAAAAGGATATGATGCCGCAGCCAAACATGCCGTCGCTGTCGAAGCTAATACTGGCAAAATTTTATACGAAAAAGATGCCACTACCTCTGCTGGAATTGGCTCTATTACCAAGCTCCTAACAGCCTATATGGTTTATAAAGCGGTAGATCAGGGAGACCTCAAATGGAACAGCAAAGTTGATATTTCTGACTATCCCTTTGAACTAACTGTCAGTGCCGGAGTATCTAATATTCCACTAGATGCCCGCAAATACACTGTCAAACAACTTCTTGACGCAACCCTTATTGCCAGTGCCAACAGTGCATCTATTGCTCTAGCCGAGGAAATCGGAGGAACCGAAAGTAAGTTTGTCGACATGATGAAAGCCCAACTTAAAGATTGGGGTATCACTGATGCCAAGATTGTCAATGCCTCTGGTCTCAATAATTCTTACTTAGGTGACAATATCTATCCAGGCTCTAAATCTGACGAAGAAAACACCATGAGTGCTAAGGACGTTGCTGTCATTGCGCAACACGTGGTGAAAGAATATCCTGAAATTCTCGATATCACTAAAAAAACTGAGGCTGACTTTGATGGTGTCAACAAACTCAAAACCTCCAACTATATGCTTAAGGGACAACCTAGTTACCGTAAAGGAGTTGATGGTCTAAAAACAGGTACCACCGACTTGGCTGGTGCTTCCTTCGTGGCCCACTCAAATGAAAGTGGCATGAGCATTATCGCAGTCATTTTGAATTCTGATAATACCGATACTGATGATTACGCCCGTTTCACTGCAACTAACGACCTACTTAACTACGTAGTCTATCATTGGGAAAGCAAGACCATTGCCAAAAAAGGACAAGCCATCGGTAAAAGTCAAGCCTCTGTCCTTGATGGTAAATCTAAGCAAGTCACTGCCGTCGCTAAGTCTGACTTTAATATTATCCAAAAAATAGATGCCAACAATAACAAACACATTAAAGTCACTACCAACCAGATGCAAGCCCCTGTCAAGGCAGGAGACAAGGTGGGAACAGCCACCTTTGAAGATAAGGATCTTGTAGGAGAAGGCTACCTACCTAATCAAGGCATGCCAAGCATGGAACTGGTTGCTGGTAAAGAAGTTAAGAAAAGCTTCTTCCTCAAGGTTTGGTGGAATCACTTTGTCACCTTTGTCAACGAGAAACTCTAATACTTACAGTCGAGCGTGGCTCGGCTTTTTCTTTTACACCTACTTTACAGAAAGATGGGCTCTACATTGATTCCTATTGACACAAAAAAAGACAAACTACACCTGTAATCTGTCTTTTTGTTTGATTTTTACACTACTGTAAAGGTTAATTTATCTTTCGAGCAGCCGATTTTAAGAGTTTGTCCACTAACTACTTGGTTACCTAGTAAGAGCTCAGATAATTTATCCTCCACTTGAGTTTGAATCGTACGACGTAATGGACGAGCACCCATCTCAACATCATAGCCATCTTTAGCTAAATGCTTAAGGGCAGCTGGTTGGAATTTCAAGTCAATCCCTTTTTCAGCCAAAGCTGATACCAACGGTTTCACCATAATCTTGACAATCTCACGAAGCTGCTCTTCCTCAAGACTATGGAAGACAACCTTCTCATCAATACGGTTAATAAATTCTGGACGGTAGGCTTTCTTAAGTTCTTCCATAATACGTGACTGCATAGCTTGGTGATTATGAGAAATTTCTTGGGCTCCAAAACCAACGGTCTTATCATCACGAAGAGCAGTCGCTCCCAAGTTTGAGGTCATAATGATGATAGTGTTTGAAAAGTCAACCTTACGACCACGGCTATCTGTCAAAACACCGTCATCCAAAACCTGTAAGAGGATGTTGAAAATATCTGGGTGAGCCTTTTCCACCTCGTCAAAGAGGAGGACTGAGTAAGGCTTATTGCGAACTTTCTCTGTTAATTCACCACCCTCATCATATCCAACATAACCTGGAGGAGCACCGTTAAGTCGGCTAGCCGCAAATTTTTCCATGTATTCTGACATATCAAAACGAAGCAAAGCTGACTCATCATCAAAGAGAACTTCCGCCAAAGCCTTGGCCAATTCTGTCTTACCAACACCAGTAGGTCCAAGGAACATGAAGGAACCAATCGGACGTTTTCCAGTACGAATACCTGACTGGTTACGACGAATAGCACGACTAATCGCCGAAACTGCTTCGTCTTGACCAATAACACGTTTGTGAAGCTCTGCTTCCAGATTCAAGTAACGCTTGCTATCTGCCTGAGTCATCTTCTCAACAGGAATACCTGATAGACGACTAAGGGTTTGCATAATCTGATCTGCATCTACCAAGGCAGGTTTTGGTAATTTTGCTTTTTGGCTAGCTTTATATTGTTTAACAGCAGCCTTCATATCACCAGATAGAAGTGCTTCATCCAAAGATGTTATCTCACGTTTGGCTTCTTTTCTGATACTACCTTGAACAGTTGCACTCGCTTCATCTAAAAGATCAATGGCAGAGTCAGGTAAGTTTTTACTCGTCAAATAACGGTGGGCCGCCTTGACCGCTGTCTCAACTGCCTCATCAGTAATCGTTACACGATGATAGTCTTCATAAGACGAACGTAGGCCTTTTAGAATATCAATCGCCTCAGCTACACTTGGCTCCTCAATTGTAATCTTAGCAAAACGGCGAGAAAGAGCTGCATCTTTCTCAATATGCTTCTGGTACTCAGCTTGAGTAGTTGCTCCAACCATATGAAGGGTCCCACGTGCTAGAGCAGGTTTCAAAATATTCGCCGCATCTAAGGTACTATCAATACCTGAACCAGAACCAATAATCGTATGCAATTCGTCAATAAAGAGAATGATTTTTCCATCAGCTTCAATCTCATCAATGATTTGATTCATACGTTCTTCGAAATCGCCACGGAAACGTGTTCCTGCAACCACACTCATCATATCAAGCTCTAAGATACGCATATCAGCCAACTCAAAAGGTACTTCGCCTGAAGCAATACGTTGTGCCAAGCCAAGCGCAAGTGCCGTCTTACCAACACCTGCTTCACCCACAAGAACTGGGTTATTCTTTGTTTTACGACTCAAAACCTGAATCATGCGTGAAATTTCTTTCTCACGTCCAATAACAGGATCAAGGGCACCTGACTCAGCTACTGCCGTTAAGTCTTTGGTGTAATCTGACAGTTCCCCAGTAGAAGATTGAGGAGGCTGCATCATATTAGCAAAATTTCCTGATGCCTTTGATTTTTTAGGCTTACGAAGGTCATGAATGGCCTTCAAATCTTGCTTACTAAGACCTGCGTAACGCTCCAAAGAACGTCGTAAATCGATAATGCGAGGCTTATCGCTGTCATCCTTATATTGAAAACCAGCAACTTCAAGGAGACGACAAACCATCAAATCCTTATGAAGAAGGAAGGCCATCAATACATGTTCAGACCCTACCTCTACAGCACCAGTCACACTAGCAATTCCCTCTGCCTCTTGCAACATAGCCTCTAAAGCATGTGACTGTGCACGTAAATCGATAATATCTGATTCAGACAAGTCTTTCGGACTTTTCTCCATCGCTAGTACAGCAGCGGTCTCAATCTCTTCCGCACGAATACGGTCCTCAAAATCAGTAAAGGTTAAGTAGGCTACAGATCCTGGAACCTCAACCATAGCCAGAAGCACATGCCAAGTCTCCAAGAAAGGACTTCCAAAACGCTCTGCCTCAAGCTGAGCACGATGGAAAATGGCCTGCATTTTTCTTGAATATGTCGTCATCTAATTTCCTTTTCTATCCAATCTAAGTAATAGCGAGCGTAGAATACGCGAACGAGTAGCAGCCGCATCTGCGCCTAAAACATCATCACTAGCAGTTGCTAAAATCAAATTTCCCTCACGTTCAGTGATGATTTTTTCATCAAAAAGCAACTGAATCAAGTCTGTAAATACCTGCTCGCTGAGCTGATCTGCCAAATTTTGCAGCAAATCATTAATCATATGGTGTTTGTCGGAGAATCTAACTTTGACAATGCGAATATAGCCGCCACCACCACGTTTACTCTCAACAATATACCCACGACTCTCTGTAAAACGAGTCTTGATAACATAGTTAATCTGACTTGGTACTACTTGAAAAGCATCTGCCAAGTTCGACCGTTGAATCTCAGCAGTTCCAGACTGGCCCAGCAATTCTTTAATATATTCTTCTATACTATCTGATGTATTTCTTGCCATCTTAATTCCTCCAGTCTAATTTGACTATAACTGACTATTATTATACCAAAAATGTCAGCTCATGGGAAACTATACTCTCGAAAAGCTTTTTAAAGTTGTCATTAGAGAACATATAAGATACAATGAATAAGACTAAAATATTAGGTAACTTAAGGTGTTTGATTCAAATTTTCTATCCACTTTGACAGGCTGAGACCTATCTAATCCAACAAGTACTTTTTAGCACTTTCGCAGTAGTACTAGTCTTATCACTCTTGATAAAGCTCATCTCACTTTGAGTCTTATCTCTTATTTATTTCCCTATGAAAGGTTACTCATGAAATACATCATTGCACTCTTAATCTCTATGATTCCTTTAGTGGAGCTCCGTGGAGCTGTTCCTGTTGCTATCGCCTCAGGTATTCCTTGGTGGCAGGCCCTCATTCTTTGTGTCATTGGAAACATGATTCCAGTTCCAATTATTTTCTTCTTCGCCCGCCGTGTTCTCGAGTGGGGTGCTGACAAACCTCTTATCGGTGGCTTCTTTACCTGGTGTCTAAAAAAAGGTCATAGTGGGGGTCAAAAGCTTGAAAAAGCCGCTGGAGACAAAGGTGTCTTCTGGTCCCTTCTACTCTTTGTAGGAATTCCACTTCCAGGAACAGGAGCTTGGACTGGTACCCTCGCAGCATCTATCCTAGATTGGGACTTTAAGCGCAGTGTTCTAGCTGTTATGCTGGGGGTTATCCTTGCAGGTATCATCATGGGAACACTCTCTCTTCTACTTGGTGTAAATACCTTCGCTCATTAATTACTTTGTTAACGTCTGGGGCATGCTCAGATGTTTTTTAATAACAAAAAAAGAAGTTACGATTCATTTACGTAACTTCTTTCTTTTTATCTAGCAACTAGAATTAGTTGTTAAGTGCTGCTGCCATTGTAGCTGCAACTTCTGATTCAAAGTCGTTAGATGCTTTTTCGATACCTTCACCAACTTCAAAGCGAACGAATTCTACTACTGAAGCGTTTACTGATTCAAGGTAAGCTTCAACTGTTTTGCTGTCGTCCATGATGTAAACTTGAGCAAGAAGAGTGTACGCTTGGTCAACTTTAGTGTTGTCAAGCAAGAAGCGGTCCATTTTACCTGGGATGATTTTATCCCAGATTTTTTCTGGTTTACCTTCAGCAGTCAACTCAGCTTTGATATCTTCTTCAGCTTGAGCAAGAACAGCATCAGTCAATTGAGCTTTAGATCCATATTTAAGGTGTGGAAGAGCTGGTTTGTTAACCATTGCACGGCTTTCGTTATCTTGATCGATAGCGTGGTTAAGTTGTGCCAATTCATCTTTAACAAATTGTTCATCCAATTCAGTGTATGAAAGAACAGTTGGTTTCATCGCTGCGATGTGCATTGAGATTTGTTTTGCAAGAGCATCATCTCCACCCTCGATAACTGAAACAACACCGATACGTCCACCGTTGTGTTGGTAAGCTCCGAAGTGTTGTGCATCAGTTTTCTCAACAACTGCAAAACGACGGAATGAAATCTTTTCACCGATAGTAGCTGTAGCAGTTACATATGCAGCTTCAAGAGTTTCACCTGAAGGCATAGTCAATGCAAGTGCTTCTTCGTTGTTAGCTGGTTTACCTTCAGCAATCACTTTAGCTGTTTCGTTTACCAACTCAACGAATTGAGCGTTCTTCGCAACGAAGTCAGTTTCAGCGTTAACTTCAACAACTGCTGCAACGTTACCGTTAACGTAAACACCAGTCAAACCTTCAGCTGCAACACGGTCAGCTTTCTTAGCTGCTTTAGCCATACCTTTTTCGCGAAGCAATTCAATCGCTTTTTCGATATCGCCATCAACTTCAACTAATGCTTTTTTAGCGTCCATGACACCAGCACCAGATTTTTCGCGTAATTCCTTAACAAGTTTAGCTGTGATTTCTGCCATTTTGTTTTTCTCCAAATTTATTTTATAAAATTAAGGGGCTGGGCTGAGCCCCGCCCCTTAGGTATTTGTCGTATCTTTAGTGGGCATCATACCCTAACTAATCCTAAAGATTAGTTATTGTCACCTTCGACAACTTCAACGATTTCTTCAATTGAATCAGCTGCAGCTGCTTCTTGGAAATCTGCAGAAGCATCTTCCCCTTGGTTACCTTCGATGATAGCGTCAGCCATTTTTGAAGTGATCAATTTAACAGCACGGATAGCGTCATCGTTAGCTGGGATGATTACATCGATCTCATCTGGATCAGCGTTTGTATCAACCATTGCTACAACTGGGATACCAAGTTTTTTAGCTTCTTTAACAGCGATTTGTTCTTTGTGTGGGTCAACGATGTAGATTACATCTGGAATACGAGGCATATCTTCGATACCACCCAAGAATTTTTCAAGACGTGCACGTTGTTTGTTAAGAAGTGCAACTTCTTTCTTAGGAAGAACTTCGAAAGTTCCATCAGCTTCCATTTGTTTGATTTCTTTCAAACGAGCGATACGTTTTTGGATAGTATCCCAGTTTGTAAGAGTACCACCCAACCAACGGTGATTGATGTAGTATTGACCAGCACGAGTTGCTTCTTCAGCAACTGCTTCAGCAGCTTGTTTTTTAGTACCAACGAACAAGATTACTGCATCGTTAGCTGCTGCTTCACGAACGAATTCGTAAGCTGTGTCAGCCATTTTTACAGTTTGTTGCAAGTCGATAACGTGGATTCCGTTACGTTCTGTGAAGATGTATTTAGCCATCTTAGGATTCCAGCGACGAGTTTGGTGACCAAAGTGAACACCAGCCTCAAGAAGTTGTTTCATTGAAATTACTGCCATGAGTATTTCTCCTTAAAAAATTGTTTTTTCCTCTTCTAAGCTTTAGACTTGCAGTCCCACCTTGCGGCAACAAGACCACAATCGGCTTAAAATGAGTATTTGTCACTCTAGGTAACTATAGTAGTTTATCAAAAAAAGTGATATTTGACAAGCTATAAAATCAATAACCTCATTGGAAAAAACATGCTTTCATTAAAAAATAAAATCGTTTTCTTTAAGATTAATAAGTATTTTGTTTATAATTAGGCTTTCAAAAATAGAGGATGACATTATTTTGTCATTAGTCGGAAAAGAAATTATAGAATTTTCAGCACAAGCTTCTCAAAATGGGGAATTCATCACTGTAACAGATGAAAATATTAATTGTCCAGATATCGTTCAAGCTTTTAATATTATGGCTGTTTTGAACCTAAATATCACACATACTATGATTGAAGGTGGAATGTATTAGGGTAAAGTCAAAGCGAAAGGTATCTTGTCTGTTCCTACGGTTTATAAAGACCGAGAAGAATTTACATCTGGTCGTGCAAGCATTGAACAGCTTGTAGAAAAACTCGACGGCCCACTTGATGCTGATTCTTTCGCTGATAAAGGTGTCTATGATGTTTTGATTATTGGTGGTGGTCCTGCTGGAAACAGTGCTGCAATTTATGCTACCCGTAAAGGACTAAAAACTGGTCTTTTAGCAGAAACCTTTGGAGGACAAGTTATTGAGACAGTTGGTATTGAAAACATGATTGGTACGCTATATACAGAAGGTACTAAGTTAATGGACCAAGTTGAAGAGTATACTAAATCTTACGACGTTGATATCATCAAAAGTCAATTAGCTACTGGCATTGAAAAGAAAGAACTCATTGAAGTCACACTAGCTAACGGTGCCGTTCTACAGGCTAAAACTGCTATCCTAGCTCTCGGAGCCAAATGGCGTAATATCAACATTCCTGGCTAGGAAGAATTCCGCAACAAAGGTGTTACTTATTGCTCACACTGTGATGGTCCACTATTTGAAGAGAAAAATATTGCCGTTATCGGTGGTGGTAACTCAGGTTTGGAAGCGGCTTTAGATTTAGCCGGTATCACTAAACATGTTACGGTCTTAGAGTTCTTACCTGAATTAAAGTCAGATCAAGTCTTACAAGAACGAGCTGCTAAAACGGATAATCTAACCATTCTTAAGAACGTTGCAACAAAAAAATTCTGGGTCAAGATTATGTGACTGGTTTGAGATACGTTGAGCGTGATACAAATGAAGAAAAACATCTTAACCTTGAGGGTGTCTTTGTTCGAATTGGTCTTGTACCAAGTACTGCTTGGCTCAAAGACAGTGGTATTGAACTCAATGAACGCCAAGATATTATCGTTGATAAATTTGGTTCAACAAATATCTCTGGTATTTTTGCAGCAGGTGACTATACTGACAGCGCCTACAAACAAATCATTATTTCCATGGGGTCTAGTGCTACAAATGCTATCGGAGCCTTTGATTACTTGATTAGACAATAATCAAGACATACGTGTTAGTAATCTATATACAACAGTTATAATTAATACAAAGAAGTTGAATGTCTTTCAGTCTCTTTATGTTTCTTGTAGATGGACAGTTTGAACAATCAATCAGTCAATTTGATGAAAGAGGCTTGACGAATCTTTGTTTTTTCGATAGAATGGTATCTGTTATGGCGGTATAGCCAAGTGGTAAGGCACGGCTCTGCAAAAGCTTGATCGTCGGTTCAAATCCGTCTACCGCCTTCATAATATGAGGACACCTTAGGGTGTCTTTTTTCATTGTTGCATATAAAAATACCCGAAGCTAGAAAGCTCGGGTATTCATTATTCTTATTTAATCGCTTCAATCAAAGCTTCCGCTTGATTCTGAAGGCTTTCAAGAACTTCTTCTGTTGCTACGAATTTTCCATCTACCCAGGCTGTATCATTTACACGTGTCGCTGTAAAATCACCAACTACTTGGGTACGGATAAATGGTAACAATTCTTTGTAGGCATCAAAAAGTTGATTGTGACCACCATTAGCAACTGATGACACGGTTACAATCTTATCTTGAAGAGCTGATGGCCCTGAAGGATCTGATAGGTCAAGGGCGCGGCTTAGCCAGTCAAGCAAATTTTTCACTGGCCCAGGAATTGAGAAATTATAAACCGGTGAGAAAATCCAGATTGCATCTGCTGCCAAGACCTGTTCTCGAACTTCTGCCAAAACAGGAAGAACCGGACTTTCTAAATCCTGATTAAAAACAGGTACTTTACTATAGTCAAGATAAGAAACATTAGCTTTATCAGCTAGCATTTTCTCAGCTTCTTCTGCTAATTGGTGGTTAAATGATCCCTTACGAAGAGAACCAACGATAAATAGGATATTTTTCATGATAAATTTCCTTTGTATTTCTAACAATCATTTTTACTACTACATAGTAATATAATTGATTTTATTATAAATATAAAGAAATATGCTCAGACATTCTTAAATTTTTTCAGAAGCTCTACCAATTGTGACTGTTCGTCAGGAGACAAAACGGAAAAAGTCTCCTCAATCGCTCGCTGATGTGGGGGGATTGCTGCTTTGATAATACGGCGGCCCTCATCCGTCAAATCAATCTCAAAAGCACGCTTATCTGTTTGACAGGCTTTTCGTATCAACCAACCCTTTTTCTCCATGTTTTTAATGACGACAGTCATATTACCCGAGGTAGCAAGCATGCGATCAATTAATTCACCAATCTTCATACGCCCCTTGGCATTAAGCACATCCATAACCCCAAATTGAGTTGGTGTCAAATTAAATTCTTTGAAGGTCTCAGAAACCTTGGCATCGATGGTACGAAAAGCCTTACGCATAACAACCATACTTTTTACAGCTATGTTTTTATCTAAGTCACTCATTCCTAGTCCTTTCCAAATAGATGCTATTTTCACTACTCTACCACAGTTTTTCTAAAAGTGGTATATGGAAATGAAAAAATAAGAAAAAAGGCTCCTTAGATATCTAACCAATATCTCAGAACTCTTTCATTTCTAACTATTACGATTCCAAAAAAGGGCTAATAAGATAACAGCACCTAGTACCGAAGGAACGATAGCAGTATCTGCTAGCATCGGTCCCCAATTTCCAAAAAGAAGCTGACCAACAAAAGCACCTAACCATCCAACAAAGGTCTTACCAATACAGCCCATACGTTCACCCCTATTTGATATAGCAGAGGCAATAAGGCCAATTAGAAAACCAACTATCATACTTCCAATCATAAGAAATCCTCCACGATACTTAAATCACCCAATCCCCATTTCGGAAGATAGGCACACGACTACCATCTTGGCGGATACCATCAATATCCATTTGACTTGAACCAATCATAAAATCTACGTGTACATCAGAACGATTAAGACCAGCTGCTTTAAGCTCCTCTTCTGTCATGTCTGCTCCCCCCTCAACACTGGTAGCATAGGCTGCCCCAATAGCTAGATGGTTGGAGGCATTTTCATCAAAAAGGGTATTAAAGAAGGTAATACCAGACTGCGAAATAGGACTTGGATCTGCTACCAAGGCACATTCACCTAGAGCACGCGCCCCATTATTGTTGAAGACGAGATTCTTCATCACTTCGTCACCTTGGTCTGCTGTAATATCTACAATTTCACCATCTTTGAAGGTTACTTTGATTCCCTCAATAATATTACCATTATAACTTAGTGGTTTTGTACTTGAGACATAACCATCTGCACGCCGGAAATCAGGAGCTGTGAAGACTTCTTCTGTCGGCATATTCGGCAAGAAACCTTCACCTTGGGTATTGATAGCTCCTGCTGACTCCCAAACGTGGTTTTGCGGCAAACCAAGGGTCAAATCTGTTCCTGGTGCTGTGTAATGAAGGGCTGAGAATTGCGCCTCATTGAGTATACGTGCTTTAGCATCTAAACGGTCAGCATGTTCCTTCCAGGCATGTACAGGATCCTCTTCGTAAACACGACAGGTCTTGAAAATTTGGTCCCAAAGTAAATCTACAGCTTCCTCATCACTCGAAGCATCGGGAAAGACCTTCTTAGCCCATTCCTTACCAGCTGCAGCAGCTACAGTCCAACTAACCTTATTAGACTGAGTTGCCACCTGCATAGGTTTAAAGGCTACCCCAGTAGCCTTAGCATGAGCAGATAGACGTTCAGGAGCGACACCATTAAGGGCCCCCGGATCTGATGAACGAACACCTAAGCGACTTGCCTTTTTGGCCAACAAATATTCCATCTCAGCTTTTTTATAAGCAGGAACCTCTTCAATGCGGTCCATATCGGCATGTAAGAAGCGCTCGCGATTAATAATATCATCCGACCATTGAACAATTACCTCAGCTGCTCCTAAAGCATAGGCTTCTTTTACTAAAAGATGAGCTAGCTCTGCTTGCTCTACATCTATACTCAAGGCCACCGTATGACCAGGTTGTACATTAATCCCATTGGCAACCAATAATTTAGCATATTTTTCAAGATTTTCTTTAAAATGTGGTAAAACCATGATTAACTCCTTGAAACTATAATTTTCTATCAGTATACCATAAGACGAAGAAAAAAGTTTTCTATCAGCTTTGGCTTTTTATCATCACATACAGATACCTAAACAAAAAGAGAACGGAGACTGACTCCATTCTCTCAAAGTTGATGACAATTCACTTTAGCCATTAAAAGAAATCATCAAAAAGACTTAACTGATTATCTTCTGGCATATTTCCTAGAATGCCCATTTCATCCAATTTTTCAACCAAGGTTGATGATAGGCCTCCTCGTTTACGCAATTCTGTTTTGGAGAGAAATTCCCCTTCTTCACGTGCAGCAACTACTTGCTTCGCAACGTTTTCACCCAAACCTTCAAGTGCGATAAACGGAGGAATCAAGGTATCTCCTTCAATCAAAAATTCAGTCGCCTGACTCTTATAAAGATCTAACTGGCCAAAAGTAAAGCCACGTTCTAACATTTCATTGACAATTTCAAGCGTTGTAAACAAGTCATTTTCAACATTAGTCGCTTCATTTCGTTGGCGCTTCTCCTTAATATCTTCCATTCGAGTTTTAACAGCATTGAGCCCTGCAGACATCGTCTTAAGCTCAAATGCTTTGGCTCGAATCGAGAAGTAAGCACAATAGTAATAAATAGGATGGTGCACCTTGAAATAAGCTACACGAAGGGCCATCATAACGTAAGCAGCCGCATGGGCTTTAGGGAACATGTACTTGATTTTACCACAAGATTCAATATACCAGTCCGGAACATTATTTTCACGCATGGCTTGAATATAACCATTTCGCTCTTCTTCAGAAATTTTCAACCACATTCCCTTACGCACACGTTCCATAATGGTAAAGGCCATCTTAGGATCTAACCCTGCATGCATTAGGTATACCATGATATCATCACGACAACCGATAACTGTTTTCAAGGTGGCAATACCTTCCTTAATCAAATCTTGTGCATTACCCAACCACACATCTGTACCATGGGATAAACCAGATAACTGTAAGAGTTCTGCAAAGGTCGTCGGATGCGTCTCATCGACCATACCACGAACAAAGTTAGTCCCAAACTCAGGGATCCCCAACATTCCCGTTGAGGTCCCAATTTGTTCAGGTGTTACCCCTAAAATCTCAGTCCCTGAAAAAAGTTTCATCACATCCGGATCATCTGCTCGAATATCTTTTGGATCAATTCCTGATAGGTCCTGTAACTTACGAATCATAGTCGGATCATCATGCCCCAGAATATCTAGCTTCAACACGTTCTCATCGATATCGTGGAAGTTAAAGTGAGTTGTCTGCCAAGCAGCAGTTACATCATCAGCCGGATATTGAACAGGTGTAAAATCATAGACATCCATATAATTTGGAATAACAACGATACCACCTGGGTGCTGACCTGTATTTCGCTTAACCCCAGCAGCACCCATAGCCAAACGATCAACCTCAGCATCACGATAGAACTTATTGTAATCACGTTCGTAACCCTTGACAAAACCATAAGCTGTCCGATCTGCAACAGTACCTACCGTTCCAGCACGGAAGGCATATTGCTCTCCAAAAATATCACGTACATCCAAGTGAGCCGACGGCTGATCATCTCCTGAAAAGTTCAAATCAATATCAGGAACCTTATCCCCATCAAAACCGAGGAAGGTCTCGAAAGGAATATCCTGACCATCCTTTTTATACTCAGTTCCACATTCTGAACATTCCTTATCAGGCAAATCAAAACCAGAGCCATAAGAACCATCCGTGATAAACTCTGAGTGTTGACATTTAGGACATAAATAATGAGGTGGCATAGGATTTACCTCAGTAATTCCAATCATTGTTGCAACAAAACTAGAGCCAACAGACCCCCGAGAGCCAACCAGGTAGCCACGTTCATTTGAACGGTTTACCAGCATCTGTGATGCCAGATATATTACGGCAAATCCATTACCAAGAATTGAGGACAACTCTTTCTCAATCCGCAAGTCAATAATGTCAGGCAAAGGATTACCATAAAGCTCAAATGCTTTAGCATAAGTCATCTCTGCAACCTGTTCTTCTGCACGATCAATGAAAGGTGTGTACAAGTCTTTTTTGACAACCTCAACCTCTTCAATTTGGTCCGCCATAGCCTGCGTATTAGTTACAACAATTTTATAGGCTAAGTCTTTTCCTAAAAAGGCAAAGTCATCTAGCATCTCGTTAGTTGTCCTAAAATGAGCTTCAGGTAAGGGAGCAGGTTTCGCATTTTCTCCCTTACCAATTGGCCTATTAATCATGGCTCCTTGTCCCAAAGCACGAACAATGATTTCACGATAAATGGCATCTTCAGGATTGATATAATGTACATTTCCCGTAGCCAGCACAGGTTTGTCCAGACGATTAGCGACTTCAATCAAATCTCGAATCAGTTGTTCTATAGCCGCCTCATCCTTGATTAAATCCTTTGCAATCAAGGGAGCATAAATTGCCGGTGGCATAACTTCAATAAAGTCATAATATTTAGCAACTTCAACCGCCTTATCAATACCGTGAGATAGAAGCGTATCAAAAACCTCACCATCAGCACAAGCAGAACCTACAATAATTCCCTCACGATACTCATCTAAGACCGTACGAGGAATACGTGCTACTCCCTCAAAGTATGAGACATTTGATAAACTTACCAACTTAAAGATATTCTTCAAGCCAGTTTGATTCTGAACATATAGCGTTGCATGTTTGACACGAGACTTTTTATACGAATCTTCAGAAACCAACTCCGTGTTCAACTGTTCCAGATTAGTCAAACCGTGCTTATCAAACACATCTTTTATGAAGATAAACAACAGACGGCCCGTAGCTTCCGCATCATAATTGGCCATATGGTGGTGGTCCAACGCCACACCAAACCGCTTCGTCAAAGGACCCAAACCATGACGCTTATACTCAGGATAAAGATTTCGTGCAAATTCTAAAGTATCAATAACCGGTTGTGAAATTGTTGGTAACTGATGTCTTTCGTAATTGGCATTCATAAAACCAACGTCAAAGGTCGCATTATGAGCCACTAGCACAGTTCCTTGACAGAATTCTTGAAACTCCTGTAAAACTTGGACTAAAGGTTTAGCACCTTTTACATGATTATCAGTAATACCCGTCAACTCAGTAGTAAAAGCAGAAAGAGGATGCCCTGGGTCTATAAATTCATCAAATTGCTCAACGATATTACCTTTATGCATTTTTGATGCCGCAATCTGAATCAAATCATTATGAACAGCAGACAAGCCCGTTGTCTCAACGTCAAATACAACATAAGTTGCTTCTTTTAATTCCAAATTCTGGGAATTATAAACAATAGGAACTTTATCCTCAACAAGATTGGCTTCAAGACCAAAAATAGCCTTAATACCAGCTTTCTTAGCCCTATGATAGCCATGAGGAAAACTCTGAACATTAGCGTGATCAGTTATAGCAACAGCTGGATGCCCCCAAGAAGCAGCAGTATCAATAAGCTCTTCCACAGTTGGCATGGCATCCATAGTCGACATGTTAGTATGTGCATGAAATTCCACACGCTTTTGTCCCTCAGGCATCAAATCCTTGCGAGGTGTGTGCGAAATCTCTTTGATATCTTGTACATTCATTGTCAGACTATGAGTGAAAGGATTATTCTCGATACGACCACGAACCCTAACCCAGTTCCCCTTTTTTATCATATCGAACTTAGCGAGCTCATCACTATCTTTGACCCATCGTTGCATAACAAAACTAGAGGTATAATCAGTTACCTTGAAATTAATAATAATTCTACCAGTCTTAGTTTCACGTTGCTCTACATCAAAAATATATCCTTCAAAAACAACACGATTCTCTTCAGAATTAATATCAACCATTGGTGTTATTTCAGCCTTATCAAAACTAGCTTGACGTTGACTTTGTTTCTCAGCAAAATTTTGGGACGGTTCGCTCACGGGTTTCGGTGCTGGGACACTTTCAAGAATAGATTGAAGCGCTTGTCTTGCTTGAAACTCAGCTTGTTCTTGTAAAGAAACCTTATTTGTTTGGTAAGCCTCTTCAAAAGAAGATGAAGCTACCTTATCTTCGACAACAGAAATGGATACATCAGATAAACCAACTTGAGAAAGAGATTTAGATATCAAAGAAATAAATCTATCCTGTAAATTTTCCTTTATAATATGCTCTGGAGCCTTAACAAAAATACTATTATTCGAAATCTCAACGTCTAAATTTGAGAATAAAGAATAAATAGAAAAGTGAGACACTTTTAAACTATCTAAAGCATATGAAAAATAATTCCCAAGTAATGAATCATCGCAAGCAGTAGTAACTAAACGAATCTCAAAAAAAACTTTGGCACCTAAAGAATTAAAGGAAGAATGAAGTAAACTATCAAAAAGAGTAAAAGACTCATAAGACAGAACACTAGGAAAAGAAAAAACAAAAAACCACTGGCGCTTTGATTTAAATAGCTTTACTGTTTCGATAGAACCATCTTTAATTTCTTTAAAAGCATCGTGATCCTCAGGCAAACGAATTTGTTTTAAGAGAAGCTGAAATTTATTAAACATAAAAAATAAACTCCTATAGACAAAAAAACACTCCTGAAGGAGTGTAACATATACCGGCGGCCGGGGTCGAACCGGCACGTCCTTGCGGACACTGGATTTTGAGTCCAGCGCGTCTGCCAATTCCGCCACGCCGGCAAAGTATAACTGGGGTAGCTGGATTCGAACCAACGCATGAGGGAGTCAAAGTCCCTTGCCTTACCGCTTG
>NZ_JWGQ01000043.1:0-387 GCF_001069025.1 Streptococcus sp. 1004_SSPC
TTACAGCGAGAAAGTCAGAGATAATTAGAGAAATAGTCACAAGAGGATTTCGACTAGATTTACATCTTGAAACGGACGGTTTAGCTCGCTCAACTTACTACTATCAGGTGAAGAGACTGGGTTGGCTTGACAAAGATAAAGAGCTTAAAGCTGAGATTCAAGATATTTTTACTGAACACAAAGGAAAGTATGGCTATCGTCTAATGACTCTCGCATTGAGAAATCGCGGATTCATAGTAAATCATAAGAAAGTACAACGTCTGATGAAGGCTCTTGGTTTAAGTGATCTAATTCATTGTAAACGTAAGTATTATTCATATCAAAGAGAGGTTGGCAAGAAAGCAGAGAATCTCATTCAACGCCAGTTTGAAGCATCCAAGACAATGG
>NZ_JWGQ01000044.1:0-306 GCF_001069025.1 Streptococcus sp. 1004_SSPC
TTGTCATAGTAGGCCAATTCTGGGCTTGAAACCTTGGCTTCCGCCTTGATTGACGCACGACCTATGAAGGTATAACGGCCTGACTCTGGGAGACTTGGTTTATCCGCTGGTTTAGCAACTGGTTTGACTTCTGGCTTAGCCTCTGCTTTAGCTGCGGCAATGTCAACATAACGACGAGCACCACTTGCTGCTACGTATGAAAGCCATTGACGGCCATCAGCTGTCAGAACCTTATCATAGTTAACACTCATACCTTTGTCATAGTAGGCCAATTCTGGGCTTGAAACCTTGGCTTCCGCCTTGATT
>NZ_JWGQ01000045.1:0-265 GCF_001069025.1 Streptococcus sp. 1004_SSPC
TAAACAATGGGAGCAAGCTAGTGAATAAACAAAAACTCACCTACGGGTGGGTTTTTGTTTGCTCATATTTATAACAAAAAAAATGATTAATTATTTAGTAAAAACCGAACGTTTTGAAAGAATATTCGGAATTTTTTGACTTTCGTCTTTACTTATGCTAAAATTTAATACATGTTAGAAAAGCTAACAAGCAAATCCATTATAGGAGGCTCTTATGGCACTTATCGAATTTAAAAATGTCAATAAATACTACGGAGATTATCAT
>NZ_JWGQ01000046.1:0-28725 GCF_001069025.1 Streptococcus sp. 1004_SSPC
GCCTGTAAGTGAGAAACCAAGGCGACGTGATTGTTTCCATGATGGACCTGTATAACGTGACATTAATAATGTCCTCCTATAAAAAATATTTTTAGGAAATAACGTTTTAGATAAACCTGATTCGTTCAGAAAGACTTCGCCCAAACAGCAAAGGTTACTTTTCTAGCCGACTTCCTGTTGACGAGCTTCATTTTATCCTGCTATTATTTCACATACTCCATCATTTTACCACGAAAAAAAGCCCAAGTAAAGGCTTTTTCTTATTTATTTTCGATTTCAGCTTGTTCCTCAGGACTCAAATAACGAATGAGAGTCTTCTCAGTCAAAATATCTGAATAAGTGTAAGATTCAACATAACTATTATTAATAGCTCCTGCTTGAGAACTGAAGTCTTGATATTCAACAATAAACAATGATGGGTAAACCTCTGTCAATCGACCAATTTTATTCTTTTCACGTTTACGTCCATTCTCTAGAGTCAATTCTACCAACTGACCTTCATGAGCTTTAATAGCTTCCTTAATATTTTTCATTTTAGCAACATCTGCAAATGCGTCACTCATATATATCTCCTTAAATCTGAAAATTATGATTCCTCAAACTGAGCAATCGATGAAAATTTATTGTATTCTTTTTGGAATAGTAACTTGACTGTTCCACGCGCACCAGCACGGTTTTTTTCTAGGATAACTTCGATTGTATTATCTTCAATCGCATTCTCTGGTTCTACACCCTCTTTTCGATAGTAATCATCACGATATAAGAAGGCTACAATATCGGCATCCTGCTCGATAGATCCTGACTCACGAATATCAGATAAGACTGGACGTTTATCCTGACGTTGTTCAACCCCACGAGACAACTGACTCAAGGCAATTACAGGAACTTTGAGCTCCTTGGCTAGGATTTTTAACTGCCTTGAAATATCTGAAACCTCTTGTTGGCGATTTTCTGGTCGCGTCCCTGTAATCAACTGTAAATAGTCAATCACAATGAGACCGAGACCACCTTCTACTTCTTGTGACAATTTACGGGACCGTGCACGAATCTCAGTAATCTTTATACCAGGGGTATCATCTATATAAATAGGTGCCTCAGCCAATGCCCCTTGAGCAATCATCACATTATTCCAATCTTGCTCTGTCAATTGACCTGTACGTAAAGCATGGGAATCAATCATCCCTTCAGCTGCCAACATACGATCAACCAAGCTTTCTGCACCCATCTCTAGTGAAAAGACTGCAACAGATTTATTTTGCTTGGTGCCAACATTCTGAGCAATGTTCAACACAAAGGCTGTTTTACCAACTGCGGGACGAGCTGCTAAAATAATTAATTGATCAGGGTGTAAACCTGTTGTAATCTTGTCAAGATCACGAAAACCTGTTGGTAACCCAGTAACATCTGATGTTTGCTGTGAACGCATCTCCAAAGTATTAAAATTGACATCAAGAACTTCAGATATTTTACGGAAACCACTACGATTGCTATGCTCTGAAACATCAACTAAGGCTTTCTCAGCATTTGCAATAATTTCATCAGATTCAGTTGCCCCCTCATACGCTTGGTTTACAGTCTCTGTTAACCTATTTATAATACGGCGAAGCATGGCTTTCTCAGCCACAATCTTAGCATAGTACTCAGCATTTGCGGATGTTGGAACACTATTGACCAAATCTACAAGATAAGAAATACCTCCTATGTTTTGGAGGTCATCTTGGTCATCTAGAATAGTACGTACTGTCGTGGCATCAATGGCATCATTTCGATCCGACAGCGTTACCATTGCTTTAAAAATGACACGATGGGAATACTTGTAAAAGTCATCTGCTTCGATAAACTCTCGAACTGTAATTAACTTTTCCGGGTTAATGAAAATAGCCCCCAAAACAGACTGTTCCGCTACTAGATCATGAGGTTGCACTCGTAATTCTTGAGCCTCTGACACAATTATTCCCTCCTTTACAAGATTTACTTATAGTGTCAACGAATTACTCAGCACTATTTTTGATGTTAATCTTAATTTGTGCATTCACTTCTTTATGAAGCTTTACAGGAACCTCTATCAAACCAATCGCTCGAATAGGATGTTCAAGTTCAATATGACGTTTATCAATCTTGATTCCAAACTGTTTCTGAAGTCCTTCCGCAATCTTTTTAGCTGTAATTGAACCAAATGTACGACCATCTGGTCCAACCTTCTCAGTAAATTGAAGACGATTTTCTTCTTTCTCAAGTTGTTCTTTAACACGTCTTGCTTCAGCTAACAACTCTGCAGCATGCTTTTCTTCTGATTTTTGTTTTCCTTTCAACTCCCCGATAGCTTGGTTTGTTGCTTCTTTAGCAAGATTCTTTTTAATCAAGAAGTTTTGAGCATAACCTGATGGTACTTCTTTAATTTCACCTTTTTTTCCTTTACCCTTAACGTCTTGTAAGAAAATAACTTTCATTTTAATCCCCCTTGGGAGCCAACTCTCCCATAATAGTTTCAATTAATTTATTTTGCGCTTGAGAAACACTACAGTCTCGTAACTGGCAGGCAGCTAGGTTGAAATGTCCTCCTCCACCTAATTTTTCCATAATGCGTTGTACATTAATCGCATTATGGCTTCGAGAAGATATGCTTACAGTAGAATTACTTGTTCGAGCAACAACAAAGGTTGCTTCGATTCCAGCCATTGCAAGCATAGTATCTGCTGCCTTAGAAATCACAACATTATTATAACACTTATAGTTATCTCCTGTGGCAACGATTATATCATCAGTAATTCGTTCGCCTGCAAGAATTAACTCATTAATACGTCGATATTCGTCAAAATCAGTAGCAGAAATCGTTTGAATTTCTCCGCTGTCACTTCCTAAACTACGAAGGTAAGAGGCAACATCAAATGTTCGACTAGTAACACGCGTAGAGAAATTCTTGGTATCTAGCATTATACCCGCCATAAGGATAGAAGCTTGGATTTTACTCAAACGTTCTGGAGCCCCTTGGAATTGTAACAACTCCGTAACCAATTCACAAGCAGAGCTTGCTCCACTTTCAATAAAGGTCAAAACCGCATTTTCAGGGAAGTCATCATCTCGACGGTGATGGTCTACGACAATAACTTCATTAAATCGATCATAAAAATCCTGAGATAGGGTTAGATGGATTTTTGAATGGTCAACCATAATTAGCAATGAGTGTTGATTAACTAGTTCTTCAGCTTCTGAGAGTGTAATAAGTGGTGACTGCCCATCTTCTTTCAAACGTTCGACCGCACGCTCAATATCCGCATTCATAGCCATATCATCATAAATAGCATAGCTCTTTCTAACAATCTGACTAGCAAAATGGGCCATACCAACAGTAGCCCCTAAGGCGTCCATATCAAGATTCTTGTGACCAACAACAAATACTTTTTCGACTGTTTTTAACTTATCTGAGATTGCAGTCATCATAGCCCTTGTTCTTGTACGAGAACGCTTAACTGTTGAGACAGAGCCTCCTCCAAAATAAAGAAGTTCCTTGTGATCGTCATTTTCCTTAACAACAGCTTGATCCCCGCCTCGAACAAGTGCAATATTAAGGTTCTGCAAAGCAACTTGCCCGATTTGATCATGCTTAAGCGTCCCAAAGGATATTCCCATACTCAAAGTCAGTGGTAAACCACGTTCTTGTGCCTGTTGACGGAAGTCGTCCAAGACAGAAAACTTTTGATCCATAAATTCTGTCAAAACACTGTAATTGGTAAAGAAGTAAAAACGATCCCCTTCAATACGTCGATAATGAATATGCTTAGCCTTAGCAAACTCAGAAATAAATCCTGCTACAAATGTATTGATTTTTGAAACATCCGCATCTGGCAAACTTCCTGTCACATCGTCGTAGTTATCAACTGAAATAATCCCAATAACAGGTCGAGTCATATTTGGATCAACATTTTCATCTTGATCATAAACATTGTCAATAAAATACGTCAGCTTATTGTCAAAATCCACAAAGGCAGCATATTTATTGTCACCAACAGTTATCACATTCGAAGGTGACCCTTTTCGTTTCTGGGAGATAAAATCTGCAATCAACTGCTTATTGAAGTTCCCATATTCATCTGAAAGCACTAACTTGGCATAGGGGTTGAACCATTCAATATGGTCATTTTCGTCAAAAGTAATAACTCCGACAGGCATCTTTCCAAGAAGGGTCTTCAAAGAATCCTCAACATCCTGATTCAGTTCATCTAATTGCTCTATTTCTAAGGACTCATATGTTGTCTTTTGGTAATGCAATAGTGCAACAACTACTACCATAATGATAAAAAGCGCAAAAATGAGTGCAGACTCCGATTGTAATACGCGAACAAAAATGGTAGCAATTCCAAAAAGAATTAGACCTATCATTACCAGATGAATAGTTGCAAAGTGAAATCTTTTCATATAAAACCTCTTAATCTAACAATTATAACATAAAAAAGCCTTAATTAAAAGGCTTTTACAAGTGTTACGACTGTTACTCCACTTTACGTCGAGCCTTATTATTGCCTTCAAGGTAAACCATCAAAATAGAGATATCTGCTGGATTAACCCCTGATATACGGCTTGCTTGACCAATAGTTTCAGGATTTATTTTCTTAAATTTTTGACGAGCCTCAGTTGCAATAGAATCAATAGCATCCCAATCAATATTTTTCGGAATCTTTTTTTCTTCCATTCGCTTCATCTTGGCTACTTGATCCAAAGCTTTATTGATATAACCTTCGTACTTGATCTCAGTTTCAAGTAACTCTATAACCTTAGCATCCAAATCTTCTGCAGCGGGACCGACAAACTGAGTAGCTGTAGCGTAATCAATCTCAGGTCGACGCATAAACTCTTTGGCTGTCATGGCATCTGTCAAAGGCTTAAAGCCTAGAGCTTGAATTTTTTCATTTGTTTCTTTGATAGGCTTTAATTTTTCTTTTGACAGACGTGTCAACTCGCTGTCAAACTGATTTTTCTTAATTTCAAAGATACTCCAACGTTCATCGTCAACCAAACCAACTTCTCGACCAATAGGTGTCAAGCGCATGTCTGCATTATCATGACGTAATATGAGACGATACTCTGCGCGTGATGTCAATAAACGATATGGCTCCAAAGTTCCTTTTGTAACAAGATCGTCAATCATTACACCAATATAGGCATCACTACGTTTGAGAATAAGCTCAGGTTTACCTTGAACTTTAAGAGCCGCATTGATACCAGCAACTAGCCCCTGACCTGCTGCCTCCTCGTATCCAGAAGTTCCGTTGGTCTGTCCTGCTGTAAAGAGACCTGAAATCAACTTCGTTTCAAGTGTTGCACGTAGTTGATGAGGGAGCACGATATCATATTCAATCGCATAACCAGTTCGCATCATCTCTGCCTTTTCGAGACCTTTAATTGAGTGAATCAACTCTTTTTGAACATCCTCTGGCAGACTAGTTGACAGGCCTTGCACATAGACTTCTTCAGTCTCTCTTCCTTCAGGTTCAAGGAAAAGCTGATGGCGATTCTTATCTGCAAAGCGGACAATTTTATCTTCGATTGATGGGCAGTAACGAGGACCTACTCCCTTGACAATACCTGAGAACATCGGTGCACGGTGTAAATTGTTATTGATAATATCGTGGCTTTCTTGATTCGTATAAGTTAGCCAACAAGGAATTTGGTCCTGAAGATAGTCTTCATCCTTCGACAAGAATGAAAAATGATTTGGCTTTTCGTCGCCTGGTTGAATCTCGGTCTCTTCGTAATTAATTGATGATGACTTGACACGAGGAGGAGTACCTGTTTTAAATCGACCAATTTCAAGCCCAAGCTCCTTCAAATTATCAGCCAAAGTAACCGATGCAAGACTATTATTTGGTCCAGAAGAATATTTGAGCTCACCTAGGATAATTTCACCGCGTAAAGCCGTTCCTGTTGTTACAACAACTGCTTTAGCTCCATATTTTTGATTTGTGGCCGTTCTTACACCGACTACCTTGCCATCTTCAACAAGTATTTCATCAACCATTGATTGACGTAGAGTCAAGTTTTCCTGACGCTCAACTGTATGTTTCATTGTCATGGCATACAAGGCTTTATCTGCTTGAGCACGCAAAGCTCGAACTGCAGGTCCTTTACCAGTATTCAACATTTTCATTTGAATATAGGTTTTGTCGATGTTTTTACCCATCTCTCCACCAAGAGCATCAATTTCACGAACAACAATCCCCTTGGCCGATCCACCGATAGAAGGGTTACATGGCATAAAAGCCAACATCTCTAGGTTAATAGTCGCTAATAAAACCTTACATCCCATACGGGCTGCAGCCAAGCTAGCTTCCACACCGGCGTGACCAGCACCAACAACAATTACATCAAAATTTTCATCAAACTCGTAAGACATTTTTTAGATTTTTGCAGTGATTTACAGTCAACTGCCTCATCCTTTCTTTGTTTTTTTCCTACAAAAATAGTCAAAACTCTAGAAAACTGTACGCAAAAACGCACAATTCCCATGAGCTTTGACCATCATGACTATTGTTAAAGTTATTTTATCAAATCAAATCGTTTTGTCAATGCAAATCACTGTTTGATCAAGGTCTGCACACTGACGATAATCATCTGTATTCCTATCGAGAATAGTAAAAGTCCCATCATTTTCGTTATAATTTTCATCAAATTTTTTCCCAAGAAGTCTGCAATTTGTTTTGCACTTCTTAGTAGGAGATAAGTGATTACACATAGTAGAGCAAAAGCAACTACGGTTATTAGTTGATTCCGCAAACCTCCATTAGCCAAGCTTAAGGCAGTTGTAATTGTTCCTGGTCCTGCAAAAAGCGGCATTGCAAGAGGAGAAATAGCAATAGACATTGGATCTGAATTTACTGCTTGCTGCTCCATTCCTTTATAGCTAGGTGAATGATTACCATTAATCATATGATAACCGATAACGGCCACTAATATTCCACCAGCAATTCTGAAAGAAACAATTGTAATTCCAAATACTTTAAAAATGAAATCTCCTGAAAAGATAAAAACAGTTATAATAACAAAGGCAATCAAAAGACTCCTAAAAGCAATTTTTCGTGAAATTTTTTGACTATCATCTGCTACTAAAGCCATGTAAGCAGGAAGATTTGAAATTGGATTCATTATAGCGAAAAATGCCATAAATGCATAAAACAATTGGAAACTCATCGTTAATACTTACCTCCAGTTAGATATACTGACAAACTTTTCCGTCTTTATACGCTTGGTCAATAATACCGCCGCCCAAACATTCCTGACCATCATAGAAAACAACGGCTTGACCAGGTGTAATAGCACGCTGAGGTTCAGCAAAAATAACCTCTGCTTTATCACCCTTAACCTTTACAGTAACTTTACTATCAGGTTGACGATAACGGAATTTTGCTGTGCATACCATTTCAAATTCTTCTGGCATATCTCGAGTAAAGTGAATCATTGAAGCGTCAAGAGATGTTGACATCAACGACTCATGGTGGAAACCTTGACCCACGTAAAGAATATTTTTAGAAAGATCTTTCCCTACTACAAACCAAGGAGCATTATCGCCACCTTTTTGGCCACCAATGCCCATACCACCACGTTGACCAATGGTATAATACATGAGTCCGTTGTGTTCACCCATATCACGACCATCGACAGTCATCATACGACCTTTTTGAGCTGGTAAATATTGACTAAGAAACTCTTTAAAGTTTTTCTCACCAATAAAACATATTCCTGTTGAATCTTTTTTCTTGGCTGTTGCAAGACCTGCACGTTTAGCAATCTCACGAACTTCTGGCTTTTGTAGATTTCCTAAAGGAAACATCGTTTTCTGCAACTGCTCTTGCGAAAGTTGACTAAGGAAGTAGGTTTGATCTTTATTATTATCTGCACCACGCAACATATGGACAATGCCGTCTTCATCGCGAACAACTTGAGCGTAATGTCCTGTAGCCACATAATCTGCTCCCAATGTCATCGCATAATCTAAGAATGCCTTAAACTTGATTTCCTTATTACACATAACGTCTGGATTAGGGGTACGGCCTGCACGGTACTCTGCTAAGAAATACTCAAATACACGATCCCAGTACTCTTTTTCAAAGTTGACAGAGTAATAGGGGATACCAATCTGATCAGCTACTGCTGCTACATCTTTATAATCTTCGGTTGCGGTACACACACCAAACTCATCTGTGTCATCCCAGTTTTTCATGAAAACACCGATTACATCATAACCTTGCTCTTTTAAAAGTAAGGCTGTCACTGATGAATCAACGCCACCACTCATACCGACAACAACACGTGTTTTTGAATTATCAGTCATAGATAACTCCTCCCATCAAATAAAAATTAACATAGACTTGAAGGGTCTAGTTGTTCAAATATCGATTTGAAGGTCGATTTTGAAGCGTAAAAGCACGCAAGCTTAATTATATCATGATTAAAGAATAATGCAAAAAAGGTTACCACTAGGCAACCTTTTTTATACTTATTTTTGTGTAAAGACACTGTAAACTTATTACTCCCAGAACTATTATTGGAATCACTAACGCTACAAATAGCCATCCTGGCTCCTGATAACTTAACACCGGTTTATTCTGTCCTTTTTGTGATGAAACTATTGGTGTACCAATTGTTGACAATCTATAATCAGCCTTGTTCAGTTCTTGACCATTTAGTGTCAAGAGAGAATCTCTATAGACAATTATTGGTAAGTTTAACTCCTCCCCTTCAGCAGCTTGCCAAGTTAATACAAGATAACCACCTTCGAGCATCTTTTCTGCACTCTGATTCTTAACGATATTTTTATAATAAAGATCGTAAGTATTCTGCTTACCTATTGTCCCATAAATTGGCACATAATCTGGTGTCGGTTTAACAACTAAATTTAAAAACTGTGACAAATCGCTGTCATCCATAATAAGACTTATCGTCTGGTAATCACCCTCTACATAAGTATGTTTAACAATGAAAACAAGTTCACCATCCTTTGCCGCAGTTTTTACACGATCGGTAATATCCATCATATTCTGAATAAGACCAATGCCCGCAAAGGCGAAAAGTAACACAGCAATACTTTTTCGCCAATTAACAAATCGTGTGACAGTTAATCCTGTAATGGCTAAAAGCAAAATGGTGGCAGGAACAAAGAATCGAAATGGAAATTGAATCAATTAGGCAAAGGTATTTCCATTTTCTACTAGATACTGCCACGGAAAAAGACCTGTTGATAAGAAAAAGAAGACAAAATAGATAAAATGTAATATTTTTTTCCATTTGGCCAATTTCCTCCAATTCAAAATAGCGTAAACAAACTGTAAAACGAGTAACACCATTAAGGAAATTGGGGTATATAGCCAGTATCTTGCTGTTCCATCAATTCCATTCTTACCTATTTTCCTATTTATAAATGGATCTAAAAGATGATTCGTACCTCTCAAATATAGGAGTACTAGCCAGACATTGACAGTCAGTAAGAGAAAAAAGAATGACTGCTATAACGACTTGCACGAAGGTTTCCTTCTTTTTAGCGACAGATACCTTTACAAAGGTGTAAAGGTAAAAAGGAATATACATCATCACTAGCATTAAAGCGCTAAGTACATGAACTTGAAAAATCAACGCTATGATAAGGCAAGTCTAATTGGTTCTACTTTTTGATAAAAAATGTAGTGAATTGCTGGGATAAAACAAAAAGGTAGTAAAGCAGCTCCCCAACTAGAGAACCCCTGACGCATCGTCCAGTATTGAATATAGAATGTTGTCGCATAAAGTAAACCTAGTGACAAGGCAATTGTTGTCTTGACTTTACACTGCTTGAGCAAAGCGTACATTGAGGATTCAGCTAATATATGTAGTAGTATCCTTGAAACAATCTGATAACGAAACCAAGTGCCACTTATTAAAATAAGTCCTCCTTGTAAATAAGCAAAAAAAGGACCGTAAAGAGCATTGACAATGCGGCCTGACTGTTGGAAGCCGTACAAAGACAAAAAGTAAGAAAAGTTACCATTCTTTAATTGCATAGCGGCTTCATAAAACCTGTTATAATGAAAAATGGAATCTGAACCTAAAATAACTTTTCTTGTAAATAATTGTGGCGTAACCAATAGCACAGCAAAAGCTATAATAATAAGGGAAACCCATAACTTTTCTTTTGATTTAAAAAATTGTTTCATTGCTAAACCTTTCATTCCCTATTATATCAAAAAGGTCTGACCCTACCTAGTAATAGCAAAAAGCTTCGTGAAAACGATTACTAATTCCCAAAATAAAAAGTTGAGAGATATCTCCCAACTTCTATAAATCTTAGTAATTCCAAGCTGACAACCCTTGTGCGTTATAGGCATTCAAGGCTGATTGAATTTGATCTTCAACTGTTGCAGTTGAACCCCATCCTGGCATTGTTTGAAAAAGACCTGATGCTCCTGAACTATTTGCTACAGTATGATCACCATTTGATTCACGCGCAATAATCGACTCCCAAGTTGACTGTGGAACTCCAGTTGCTGCTGCCATCTGTGCTGCTGCATAAGAACCGATTTCTCCTGCAGTGTTACCATTTGAGAGAACAACTGACCCACTACCACTTGCAGCAACCGAAGGAGCTGTTATAGTATTTTGAGTCGACGTAGTATCAGTACTCGTTGTAGTAGTGCTTGTAGTAGCAGTATCTGACTGAGACTTTTCAGCTGCTTCTACCGCTTCTCCTGTTGTTTCTGACTGAGGCTTACTTTCTTCAACCTTTTCTTTATTAGCCTTATTATCTTTACTTGAGCTAATTTCTGTTGATTTTACTAAATCTGCTGTCGATTCTGACGTTGTTGATGCTGTTGAAGGCGCTGGAGTAACAGAATCTGAAAATGCGTTAACCAACCCTTTATTAACTAACGTAGAGAGTGATACTCCCAGAATGACAATAAAACTTGTTACAATTGCCACTGGTACCGCCAATGATTTCTTTGCTGCTAATTTGATACGGCGTCCCTTATAACTTTTTTTAAACATAAATCCCTCCTAGCTAATTCTAGTTACATTCATCATAACCTAGTAATATTACTGCCGATTATTTGTATTATGTCTAATGTTACAATGACTTATCATTTTAATAAAAAAACGCCAAAAATCTGGCATTTTTTCCTTATTTGTATGATGTTTTACAAGTTTTCCTCATAAGTCAGTAATAATGATTTAGTACCAACCATGAGCATTCCAGAAAGCAAGAGCTGCTGTCCATGAACCATAACGTCTTGCTACATAATTATCTGCTACCTTTTCTTGATTTTCAGGAGACAAGTCTCCGTTCAAATATGATGATGCTAATTGGTAACGTCCATAATATTGCCCATTTTGAGCTGTATAGCTACCGCTTGACTCACGTTGTGCGATTTCTTCTTTAGCTGCTGCCTCTGAAGAAGAAAGATTTGTATTGTTTGCTTGAGTATCTTCACTTTGTGTGGACTCTGTTGATTGTGTTGATTCAACAGCTGCTTCTGTTGTAGCTGAAGGTTCTGCTGGCTCTTCAGTGGTTTCATTAATCGTTAAGTTTTGACCAATAGAAATCTTATTAGCATCTTGAATGCCATTTCTTGAGACGATTTCGTCCACTGTCGTACCATTCTTCTTAGCAATAGCTGAAAGGGTATCTCCTTTTTGAACTGTGTAAGTTTCTGCATTAGCTAAAGCTGTTGCTCCAAGTGTTGCCACTGTAACAAGTCCAAAAAGACCTAATTTTTTAGTGTTAAATGTATTCTTTGTTTGCATGATGATGCTCCTCTATCTATTTATAGTCCAATCCATACTAGTCAAAGTTATTAAATTATTTTATTTATGACCAATGGGTTAATCACCTGGCTTATTCTCTATAGGGAATTTTTAATCCAGATTAAGCTGAAGAACTATAACCATATATCTATAATACTGTGCAAATATAACATCCTCTTGTTAGGGATATTAAAAATATTACAGGTAGTTTAGGATTAGACGAAAAAGAACGCCTACGTAGACGTTCTTAAAATACTTATAGGTCTTAAGACCTACTTTTTATTCATTTTTACGAATTAACTCTTAAGATAAAAAAGTATTAACCCTAAAGTTACAATAGCAGCAATTGACAAGGTATCTCGACCGTTCCATAAAAGTCGACGATATCTTGTTCGCCCCTCACCACCTTGATAACCTCTGGCTTCCATAGCTATAGCCAGAGCATCTGCTCGTTTAAAGCTAGATGCAAATAAAGGAATTAAGATTGGTATAATTGACCGAACCTTTTGAATAATATTTCCTTCACCAAAATCAACACCACGCGCCTTCTGAGCATTCATAATACGCGTTGTATCGTCCATCAAGGTTGGTACAAAACGTAAACTCAAAGATAACATTAGACCAATTTCATGTGCCGGTACTTTAAAAATAGTCAGCGGTTTTAAAAGTGACTCTACTGCATCAGATAAACTTAACGGCGTGGTTGTTAAGGTAAGTAAGGTGGAAAAACTAATAATGAGTATAAACCTGAGAAATATCATCCAACCTTGATTTAAACCAACTTCCGTAATCTTAAAAAAGCCGATGGACCAAAGCACACTCCCTCTTGTATTGAAGAAAACTTGGAACAGGGTAGAGAATAATATAATCCAAATCATCGGTTTAATACCACCCAAAAAGAAACTAAGCTTAATTTTAGACAAGAAAACCAAGAAAAGTGTAAATAGAGTTATCACAGCATAAGTTAGAGGATTGTTAGCCCAAAAAATGACGACAATATAAATCAGCATGGCTAATAATTTACTTCTAGGATCTAATCGGTGTATAAAAGAATCACCAACAATATAACGTCCAATAATTAACTTATCCATGAACCAACACCTCTACGAATTCCTCTATTGTAATAGGAAGACTTTCAAAGCTATAACCTTTTTCTTGTAGTTCTAGCGCGAACTCTGTGATTTTAGGAACACCTAACTGCTTTTCTTTGAGAAAAGTGACTTTTTGAAAAACATCTTTAGGAGTTCCCGACAACACTAGTTGCCCTTTTTCCATAACATTCACAGCTGTCGCATAATCGGCAACATCATCCATCAAGTGAGTAACTAAAACAATCGTCATTCCAGAAAGATGTAACTCCTTAAAGAGAGACATCAATTCCTTCCGGCCCTGTGGATCTAGACCGGCAGTCGGTTCATCCAGCACTAGAATATCTGGTTGCATAGCTAGAATCCCTGCGATGGCAACACGTCGCATTTGTCCCCCTGATAAATCAAAAGGATTCTGTCCATGAAACTCTTCCGGGAGTCCAACTAATTTTAGACTTTCAATAGCACGTTGTTCTGCTTCTTCCTTAGAAACTCCGAAATTTTGAGGTCCAAAGGCAACATCTTCTAAAACAGTTTCTGCAAATAACTGACTTTCTGGAAATTGAAAAACTAAACCTACCTTCTTACGAATTGGTTTTATGTCCTTATTCTTTGATTGACTGGTTATGATCGTATCATCAACGTGAACCTGACCACTAGTGGGTAAATAAAGACCATTCAAGAGCTGCATAATAGTAGATTTACCACTTCCTGTATGTCCAATAAAGGCTGTATATGAACCATCTTTTATCGTCGTCGTCATATCAAAAAGGGCACGCCCCTCAAAAGGAGTACCCGCTTGATAGATATAACTTACATTTTCGAGAGAGATTCCCATAATTGTTCTACCAATTCCTTTTCTGTCAGATAGTCTTCACAATCTATCAGACCTTTATTTCTTAGCTTTTTAGTTAATAATGCACTAAAAGGGATATCCAAACCTAAGTCAACTAACTCTGAGCCTCTACTAAATAGTTCACGAGGACTTGAAACAGACTCCACTTTACCTTTTTTCAAAACCAAAACACGGTCACTCAAAGCGACCTCATCGAGATCATGAGTAATTGATAAAACAGTCATTCCGTATTCTTTACGAATAGCTTTAATAGATTGAATCAATTCCTGGCGACCCTCTGGATCAAGCATGCTAGTTGCCTCATCCAAAATCAAAATAGATGGTCTCATAGCTACAATACCTGCGATAGCCACACGTTGTTTTTGGCCTCCAGATAATCTAGCTGGCTCTCTATCCTTAAATTCTGACATTCCTACAAATTCCAGAGCCTCTTGAACTCTTGAAGCCATTTCTTCATAGGGAACACCTTTATTTTCAAGACCAAAAGCAACATCGTCTTCAACAGTTGCCCCAACAAATTGATTGTCTGGATTTTGAAAGACCATACCAATCTTATCACGTATATCCCAGACGTTCTCTTCTGTTAATTCTTGACCATCAACGATAATCTGCCCAGACTCTGCCACTAATAGTCCGTCAATAAGACGTGCTGTCGTGGATTTTCCAGATCCGTTATGGCCTACAATGGATAACCATTCCCCACGTTTCACGTGAAACGATACATCATTCAGGGTATAGGAGGTTTGATCTTGATTATATTTAAATTTTAAATTTTTTATTTCAATCATTTGTTTATCGTACTACTTAAATGTGTCCTTAAACAAGAAACCTGCACCCTTGAAATAATCATAGCCTGAGTAAATCGTAAAGAATAAAGCTACATACAGCATGATTGTCCCTACAAAATGTACGTGACACAATAATAAAATGATAGATAACATCTGAGTCACTGTCTTAATCTTACCAGGCATAGCTGCAGCGAGAACTGTACCACCGTTTTCGACTAACAAAAGACGAAGTCCTGTAACTGCCAACTCCCGACAGATGATAACTGAAACAACCCAAGCAGGAGCTTGATTAATACCTACTAGCATAATAAAAGCTGACATTACCAACATTTTATCCGCTAAAGGATCTGCAAATTTCCCAAAATTAGTAACAACATGCCATTTTCGTGCCAAATAGCCATCTAAATAATCTGTAATACTGGCAATAGCAAAGACAACTGCTGCAGCAATATGCATAACATTGCTCGACGCAAGTGATGTCATCAATAAAAATATGGGAATTAAGACAATTCTAGCAAGTGTCAATAAGTTAGGTAAATTTTCTTTTTTAAACATTTCTTCTCGATTCTATTGGATTCTTAATGTTAGGTAGCTAGGTGTATTTTGATTTAGTTGAAATAAATCAAGTGACTCCCCATTTACCTTTAGATTAACTTTTTAAGATTGAGCGATAATAATTTGAGTTGTTTTGATTTTATCAGAAAAATCTAGAGAGTATTTTGATTCATTCGTTTTTGAAAGATAATAACTCTCTGAAGTATCTGAGTTGTCTACAGAAAACCATGTATCGTTACTATTTTCTGATAACTCCACTTCTAAAACTACTGAAGATTTTACATTGGAGAAATCAACCATTAATTGATTTCCTTAAGTTTTCGTTATAACATTGGCCCCCGATACTGTAACCTCAGAAATGCTTCGAGACGACTTAGCTCCACCTACAATTGATAAGTGATTAACTGTAGAGATCGTATTGAGTTTAATCACCTGAGGTTGATTAGAGAGGTGTCTAATAATAATATATCCAACTGAACAGATGATAAGTAATGAAACCGCACTCAGAATTAGTAAAGGTAGATAGTTAGACTTTCTTTTTTCTTCACGTTTATGCTTTAAAAAGCGTGACATGGGAGCTTTAGCAGCTAAGGTATCTTCCTTACGTTCAACTGGTTTCTTCTCTTTTTTTAGTTTTTGCTCATTCTGTCTCTGCTCCTCAAACAGACGTTTTCCATCTAAACCAACCGAAGTGGCATACTTTTCAAGCGCCTCTTGCTGAATGTCCTCTGGCAAAGCTTTAAGTTGATCCATTTCCATAGCCAGAAGAAACTGAGCTTCGACTCCAGAAATTTTTTCTACATCATATAAACTTAACTCTTTCTTTATACGCGCTGCACGTAGTTGCTCACCTAGAGAGTGTAACTTCATTTTTCCCCTTTCTAATATTCTTCTTTGTTTTCGTGTCTCTATTATAGCAAATAATCACTTATTTAGGGAAGACAACAAAATCGGTAATCTCCATATTTGAGAGATAGTGATTCAAAAAATCCTTCAACTCCTTGGAAGTAATGCCCATCAGTTCCTGACCAAAATCAAAGTATGTTTTATCATTCTCAAAATAAGCTAGATATTGGCTTCCTAAATTCTGGATATTGTCTAGACTACGTAAAAATTCACCATACAAAGCTTTCTTTTGCAAATCCAATGCCTCATCCGTCAACAGTCTTTTTTTATCTGCCGACGTCATCACTTGACGAATTAAGCTTGACATACGGATAGGTTCTGCAGTGTCCATAGTCATAATGACAAATGAATATCTACTAGATACCTCATATTCAATTGACACAGACTCATCTATTTTTCCTTCAGCATACCATTTTTGGTAATAAGGAGATGTCCAGCCAAACAGTAAATTAAACAATAACTGTACCAGTATGTTTTCTCTCATACGATTATCCGTAAAAGGAACACTCTTAAAACCAATGGCTAGCTTTGAGATGAAAATCTCCATTTGAAGACTATCTAATTTTTGGACATCTGACTCAATGGGGTTCTTTTCTTTTTCAACTATTCTCTCAGGTAGTGTAAACTCGCTTTGTTTTTCATTGACAAAAGTGTAAATATCTTCAACATCAAAATCACCTACCAAGACGAGATGACAGTTTGCTGGTCTGTAAAAGCAGTCAAAATTATCTTCCAAGTCATTTACAGTAATTTTTTCAATGCTATCAACACTTCCAGCAATGTCTCGCCCTAATATAGTATTAGGATACAAACTTTGTAAACAACCCAGATATACTCTATAATCAGGATCATCCTGATACATATTTATTTCTTGTTCAATAATTCTTTTTTCATGGTTGACAGCATCTTCGGAACTTGTAAACTTCGATGTAAACTTTAATAAAAGTTCTAAAGACTCCTCAAAGTGATCAAGGGTAGAGAAATAATATGTTGTCTTATCCAAGGTTGTAAAAGCATTGACATCAGCTCCAAGCTTGACAAAATCCAATGTCACATCCCTTCCCTGCTCATCCTCAAATAGCTTGTGTTCCAGAAAATGAGCAATACCTGCAGGATAAGATTGTAACTCACCATCAATATAAAAGTGATTATCTAGCGCCCCAAAATTTGTTGACAAAAAGGCGGCTTTTTCTAGAAATCCTTTTTTCTTAATAATTGATAAAGACATACCATTATCTAAAATTGCTGAATAAACTTCTTCATCAATTTTTTGATAATAACGTTTCTTCAAAGCAGGCATTCTAAGACACTCCTTCTAAAAAGAACAAACTCTGTAGCTTAACTTGACGTGCTACACGGCAAACATCTTTTTTAGTAACCTTCTCAATCTCATCTAGCCAATTCTCCAATGAAAGACTTTTATCACCAAAAATCACCTTATTAAAACGTTGTTCCACTAATGTTAAGGAATGATCTTCAGAGAGTAGGGCATTCATTCGTATGATTTTTTTGGTTTGATTCAGTAGAGAACTTGAAAAACGTCCTAATTTAATGTAATTCAATTCTCTACTAATTCCTCGCATAGCCTGATTTCTATTAGATTTTTCAATTCCAGCGTAAACTTCCAGTAAACCTGTAAAGATATCAAATTGACTACTAATTGAATAAGCCAATCCTTCCTTTTCTCGAAGTGTTGTAAACAAGACTGAATGGGCAAATTCACCGAACATGGCATTTAATACAATTAAAGCAAAGTAATGTTTATCTCCATATTGACACGGAAATTGGTACCCTAGATGTAAAATAGATTGACTACTCTGTCTAGGTTCTATCTTTTCTTTCACAACATTGACATAAGGTTGACTATAGCTAAACTGTAAATCAACTTGACGTCCTTCCAAAGGAAAACGATGTAAAGCTTGGAGTACTTGATAATCATCAAATTCTCCAACCATAAAGATATCAATACGATCTCTTGTCAACATACTTTGAAATTCTTGATAAGCTGTAAACGAGGTCTCTGCTTCAACAAGTTCTGCTTGACCATATTTTGGAACTTTCAAGCCCTCGTTTACAAAATAAAGCTCTCTTCCTTTAACTTCACTGTAATAGTAATTATTTTCTGTGTCAACATCCAGGTAGGTCATTAAATTTTGTTTTTCTATATCAAATACTTTATTTTGGTATTGAGCTACCCTTGACAGTGGCTTGTAAAGACACTCTTTCAAAAAACCTAGCACTTCCCAAAATAATCCATCATTCGTAGGGATAAAGGCATCTTTCAGATATGTCAACTCGATGTCAACACTATGTGTCAATCCTTTAGTTGACACTCTAGTTGACAACTGTGTTCCATAAAGAGAAGCTAGTCTCTCTTTAAAAGACTGTACTGTTGGATACGTCTGATTGGCTGTAGCCAACATTTGTGAAACTAGGGCTCGTTTAGCAATTGTTTGTTTATTCAAAGAACCTGTCATTCGAAAAACAATACGATTAGTTTTATATTTTTGTGTTGGAATGAAGTGTACATAGACACCATCAGCAATTTTCATTGATAACCTCTAAAAAGTTTATGCTTCCAATTATACCATTTTTATGCTATCTTATCTCAAGAGAAAGTTGAGGTACTATGGAATATAAATTATTTGATGAATACATCACACTACAAGCACTTTTAAAAGAATTAAGTATCATTCATAGTGGCGGAGCTATTAAAGGTTTCTTGGCTAAGAATACCGTTTTATTCAATGGTGAGGATGAAAAACGTCGTGGAAAAAAACTTCGTTATGGAGATGTTATTACCATTCCGTCTGAGGAACTTGAAATAACGATTGTAGCTCCTACTACAAATGAAATTGAAAAACATCAAAAAGCAGTCGCTGAAAAAGCACGTGTTGCTGCCATTGTTAAAAAAATGAATCAGGATAATAAAAAGAAACAAAAAGCACATCCGTCAAAAGAAAGCAATAAAACTAAACGAAACCCCGTTCGTTTCCCAGGAACCTAACTATGTGGCTCGAAAAAATTGATATTCAACACTTTAGAAATTATACTGAAGCCTCTGTGAGCTTCTCACCTCATCTCAATATTTTTCTTGGTCGCAATGCTCAAGGAAAAACAAATATTCTTGAGGCTATCTATTTTCTAGCATTGACACGTAGTCATCGGACCCGCTCAGATAAAGAACTAATTCAATTTCAGCAAAATACTCTAAAACTGAACGGCATCGTGCATCGTCATAGTGGTAAGCTACCTCTGGAAATCAGTTTATCTAATAAAGGACGCATAACAAAGGTTAACCACCTCAAACAAGCTAAATTATCCGATTATATCGGTCACATGACAGTGATTCTCTTTGCTCCTGAGAATTTACAACTTGTAAAAGGATCTCCAAGCCTAAGGCGTAAATTTATAGATATTGATTTAGGACAGATTAAGCCTGTTTATCTCTCAGACCTATCAAGTTATAATCATGTACTCAAACAACGTAATGCCTATCTCAAATCTACTGACAATGTAGACATTAATTTCCTCTCAGTGTTAGATGAACAGCTTTCCGATTTTGGAACACGAGTTATCGAACATAGACTAGAATTTATCAAGCAATTAGAGGAGGAGGCAGATAGACATCATAGTAACCTCTCAAATCAGATAGAGCGCCTTAAAATCTCCTACGAATCTAATATCCCACTGGAAAATAACAACGTTATTCGCGAATCATTTTTAACCACGTTAAAGCAAAATCACAAAAGAGATATCTTCAAAAAGAACACTGGTGTTGGTCCGCATAGGGATGATTTAACATTTTACATTAATGACATGAACGCATCTTTCGGTAGTCAGGGGCAGCAACGTAGTCTCATACTTTCTTTAAAAATGGCTGAGATTGCTCTGATAAAAAAAGTAACAGGTGAATTTCCTATTCTTCTCCTCGATGATGTCATGAGTGAGCTTGACAACCACCGTCAACTTAAACTGTTAGAAAGTATTGACGAAGAGGTTCAAACCTTCATGACGACAACTTCACTTGATCATCTGAGTAACCTACCACCTGATTTAAAGACCTTCTTAGTTAAGAACGGTAATATTTATGAAAAACAAGTCGATTAAACGACTTGTTTTTCTATTTTTTGGTAATTAACACATGTGACAAGCATCACCCAACAAGTTGTAAATTATTTTCGCCTGAACCCTTTTATCAAAAACTATACTCACGTAAATATGTTGTAAACTTATTGTAAAGGTTCCTGTACACAAAAAGTACTTATCTGAGATAAGTACTTTTATGTTTATTAATGAGCTGAGTAGTTAGGTGCCTCGTTGGTAATTTGAACATCGTGAGGGTGACTTTCAATAAGTCCTGCACCTGACATTTCAACAAACTGAGCTTTGTCATGTAAAGCTTGGATATCTTCTGCTCCTGTATAACCCATACCTGCACGGATACCACCAATCAATTGGAATACGATATCAGCAGCAGAACCTTTATAAGCTACACGGCCTTCAATTCCTTCTGGAACAAGTTTATTCGCTTCATTAACTGCACCTTGGAAGTAACGATCGCTTGATCCCTTCTTCATCGCTGCAATTGATCCCATACCACGGTAAGATTTGTATTTACGTCCTTGGAATATCTCAGTTTCACCTGGTGCTTCATCAGTACCAGCAAACATAGAACCAAGCATTACAGCATTACCACCTGCTGCGAGAGCTTTTACAATATCACCTGAGTATTTGATACCGCCATCAGCAATGATTGTTTTTCCGTATTCACGCGCAACGCTTGCAGCATCGTAAATAGCAGTGACTTGAGGAACACCTACACCAGCAACTACACGTGTTGTACAAATAGAACCTGGTCCGATACCTACTTTAACGACATCGACACCTGCTTCATAAAGTGCACGCGCACCTTCAGCTGTTGCAATATTTCCTGCAATCAAAGTACGGTCTGGGAAGTGGGCACGAATTTCAGCAATTTTACGAAGAACTCCTGCTGAATGACCATGTGCAGTATCAATAACAATAGCATCTGCCCCTGCTTCAAAGAGAGCTTCTGCACGTTCAAAAGTATCAGAAGTAACCCCAACAGCACCCGCTACCAAAAGACGACCAAATTCATCCTTAGCTGCATTAGGAAACTCAATAACTTTTTCGATATCCTTAATAGTAATGAGTCCTGACAAACGACCTTCTTCATCAACTAAAGGCAACTTTTCAATGCGGTGCTCATGAAGAATACTTTCAGCTGTCTCAAGATCTGTTCCAACTGAAGCAGTGACTAATTTCTCAGAAGTCATATGTTCTGAAATTTTTGTATCGTAATTAGAAATAAAACGCATATCACGGTTTGTGATAATACCAACCAATTTACGATTTTCAAGTGTCTCAACAATTGGAACTCCTGAAATACGGTAACGTTGCATCAACTCTTCAGCTTCAGCAACTTTATGTTCTGGTGTTAAGAAGAATGGATCAATGATGACACCATTTTCAGAGCGTTTTACTTTGCGAACTTCTTCAGCTTGTTCCGCAATAGACATGTTTTTGTGAATAACACCCAAGCCACCTGCACGAGCAATTGAGATAGCCATCTTACTATCTGTCACTGTATCCATGGCTGCAGTGATAATTGGAATATTTAATGTCAAATTTTTAGCTAATTTCGTCTTCAAGTTGACGTTGTTTGGTAGAACATGACTTTCCGCAGGAATAAGCAATACGTCATCAAAAGTGTAACCTTTTTTCAAGAATTTAGTGTCCCAATTTGACATTATAATCGTCCTCTTTTCTCAAAGTTTTGAGGTATAAAAACCCCAGTCTATTTTTTAATTGATAATATCATATCATGCTAAACAGATTTGTCAACAGATTTCGCACCAGATTATAAGAAAACCTTTTTCCAAATAAAAATAGGGGTCCAGATTATCTGGAGTCCCTATTTTTATTTCTTAGAAATAATTAATTCCCATTGCTTCTTTTACTTCTGCCAATGTTTGTCCAGCAACTTCACGCGCTGCTTGACTTCCGTTTTCAAGCATATGGAAAACTTCCCCCATATCCTTGGCATACTCTAAACGACGTTCACGAATTGGAGTCAACTCACGTTCTAAAATTTCTAGAAGATAACGTTTTGTTTTCACATCTCCCAAACCACCGCGCTGATAATGTTCCTTCATTTCAGCAATTGTAACAGCATCCTCTTCGCGACCAAAGATATCAAGATAATGGAAAACCATATTACCTTCGATTTGGCCTGGATCTTCCACACGAATATGATTTGGATCAGTATACATGCTCATTACTTTTTTACGAACAGTATCCTCATCATCTGAAAGGAAGATTCCATTCCCTAAGGATTTAGACATCTTAGCATTACCATCTAGACCTGGGAGGCGTCCTGCAGCTTCATTTTCAGGGTAGATTCCCTCTGGCTCAACCAAAATATCACAATTATAAGTATGATTGAAGCTACGTGCAATTTCACGTGTCTGCTCAATCATTGGCTTTTGGTCATTACCGACAGGAACATAATTTGCTTTAAAGGCCGTGATATCAGCTGCCTGAGAAATTGGATAAACTAGAAAGCCTGTTGGAATCGATTCTCCAAAGCCTTTTTGAGCAATTTCCGTCTTAACCGTTGGGTTACGCTCTAAACGTGCCAATGAAACTAGGTTCATGTAATACATAGTCAACTCAGCCAACTCAGGAATCTGACTTTGAATGAAAATGGTTGACTTCTCTGGATCCAATCCTACAGAAAGATAATCTAAAGCAACATTTCCAATCGATTCTTTGATGATTTCTGACTCTTTTGCGTGATCCGTAAGAGCTTGCTGATCAGCCAAGAAGACAAACATGTTATATTTATCTTCGTTTTGTAAAAGGACACGATTTTTTAAACTACCAACATAGTGTCCTAGATGAAGTTTCCCTGTTGGACGGTCTCCCGTCAAAATAATAGGTTTCGCCATGTAATTACCTCTCTAATACAAAAAATCCCCACGCAAAAATATGCGTGAGGGCGTTAATCACTTTTGATACGCGGTACCACCTCAGTTGATAACTCTTTGTAAAGCTATCATCTCAAAACTTCTCAACAAAGAAGTTGCACGGTAAGGGGTGCCAAACCTAACGTTTATGTGTTCACGTTACTCGTCAATTTTCCTCAGCCCATTCATTCCACCTTCATACTGGTTTACACCTACCACCAGCTCTCTAAAAAAGAAAGGAAGAATTACTCTTCTGATGACTATTATTCTACATTGTTTTATCTATTCTTGTCAAGATTATGTCTATAGTTTCACGTGAAACACAACCTCAGATACAACCAAAATAGTCATTACTTGACGGAAACTTAAAAAGACTTGATAATAAGAATATCATTTCTAGGAGATAATATATGAAACGTCGAATAATAGACATACTTTTAGTTACACTCGGTTCTTTTATTGCTGCGGTTGGCTATAACTCACTTTTAGTTAAGAATAATATTGCTTCAGGTGGTGTCGGAGGGCTAGCCATTAGTTTAAATGCCCTTTTTGGTTGGAATAATGCTAACTTCGTCTTAGCAACAACCATCCCTTTGTTAATTTTATGTTGGTGCTTTCTTGGCCGCGAAGTTCTCCTAAAAACCTTCTATGGGTCTCTTGTCTTCCCAACTTTTATCAAATTAACTGAGGGCTTACCTACACTCACCAAACAACCTTTATTGGCTGCTATTTTTGGTGGGATTGTATTAGGGTTAGGACTAGGAATAGTCTTTTATGGAAATTCTTCAACTGGAGGAACTGGAATTATCACGCAAATTCTCAACAAGTATACACCACTCCCGCTAGGAATGGTACTACTTATTGTCGATGGAATCATTGTCGCAATCAGTGCCATTGCCTTTCCTCCTGATACTGTTATGTATTCCATTCTCTCACTTGGAGTTGTTTCTCTTACAATTGATAAAATGATGGTCGGACTCAATTCATCACGAAATCTTCTAATCATTTCGCAAAATAGTGAACAAATCCTAAACTACATCACTAGAGTCGCTGATCGAGGAGCAACAAAAATCCCAATTCTTGGTGGACATACCGGACATGCACAAAACATGATTATGACTACCTTGTCAACTCGTGAGGTTCCAAAAGTTCAAGGAGAAATCCAAAAAATAGATGAAACTGCCTTTATCGTCATTGTTCCTGCTTCTACAGTTATGGGACGTGGATTTAGCCTCCAAAAAGATTACCAAAGAGTTCCAAATGACTTTATTAATCCCTTGTAAAATCAATTGAAATAAAGTCTAATTTCTCGTAAAATAGTAGTTAAGAATAAAAATAAAGGATATTATATGCTTACTGTATCAGATGTATCGCTTCGTTTTAGCGATCGTAAACTTTTTGATGATGTTAACATTGCCTTCACGCCAGGTAATACTTACGGTCTTATCGGTGCTAATGGTGCTGGTAAATCCACTTTTTTGAAAATTTTAGCTGGTGATATTGAACCAACAACAGGACATATCTCGCTTGGTCCTGATGAACGTCTTTCTGTCCTTCGTCAGAACCACTTTGACTATGAAGAAGAACGCGTTATCGATGTTGTTATTATGGGTAATGAACGCCTCTACGATATCATGAAAGAAAAAGATGCTATCTACATGAAAGAAGATTTTTCAGATGAAGATGGTGTCCGTGCTGCTGAATTAGAAGGACTCTTTGCTGAATTGGGTGGTTGGGAAGCTGAAAGCGAAGCCTCACAATTGCTTCAGAACCTAAATATCTCAGAAGACCTTCACTATCAAAACATGAGTGAATTGGCTAATGGTGACAAGGTGAAGGTGCTCCTTGCAAAAGCACTATTTGGTAAACCAGATGTACTTCTTCTTGACGAACCTACCAATGGTCTTGATATCCAGTCAATATCTTGGCTTGAAGATTTCTTGATTGATTTTGAAAATACGGTCATTGTCGTATCCCATGACCGTCACTTCTTGAATAAAGTGTGTACGCATATGGCCGACCTTGACTTTGGTAAAATCAAACTCTATGTCGGTAACTATGACTTCTGGAAACAATCTTCAGAATTGGCTGCACGCTTGCAGGCTGACCGTAATGCCAAAGCAGAAGAAAAAATTAAGGAACTTCAAGAATTCGTTGCACGTTTCTCTGCCAACGCTTCAAAATCTAAACAAGCGACTTCTCGTAAAAAGATGCTTGATAAAATTGAGCTAGAAGAAATCGTCCCATCAAGTCGTAAATACCCATTTATCAATTTCAAAGCAGAGCGTGAAATCGGTAATGACCTTCTAACAGTTGAAAATCTCACTGTTAAGATGGATGGTGAGACTATTCTTGACAACATTAGTTTCATCTTGCGACCAGGAGATAAGACTGCCATCATCGGTCAAAACGATATTCAAACAACTGCATTGATTCGTGCCCTTGCCGATGATATTGACTACGAAGGTACAATCAAATGGGGTGTTACTACTAGCCGCTCTTACCTTCCAAAAGACAATTCTAAAGACTTTGCATCTGGTGAATCAATTCTCGAATGGCTCCGTCAATTTGCCGAAAAAGGTGAAGATGATGATACCTTCTTACGTGGATTCCTTGGGCGTATGCTCTTCTCAGGAGATGAGGTTAATAAATCTGTCAGTGTTCTCTCAGGGGGAGAAAAGGTACGTGTCATGCTTTCTAAACTCATGCTTTTGAAATCTAACGTCCTTCTTCTAGATGATCCTACTAATCACTTGGATTTGGAATCAATCTCAAGTCTGAATGATGGCGTCCGTGACTTCAAAGAGTCTGTTATCTTTGCCAGTCATGACCATGAATTCATCCAAACAATAGCGAATCACATCGTAGTTGTTTCTAAAAATGGGGTAATTGACCGTATTGATGAAACTTATGATGAATTCCTTGAAAATGAAGAAGTGCAAGCTAAAGTCAAAGCACTATGGGCTGATTAAACTATAAAAAGATGCAGGTTGGGATATCCCAACCTGTCTTAGTATCATTATGACAAATAAAAAATACCATACGACTTTATTATTTTATCTGGCTGCTTTTTTCTTGCCAGTACTAATCATGATAGGGGTGCTGTATAGCCAAAAAATCTATCCTGGTAGTGAGCGGACTATTTTAACAAGTGATGGTTTTCATCAGTATGTGATTTTTGCAACTGGACTTAGGAATATACTTCATGGAGATGGAAGCCTCTTTTACACCTTTACAAGTGGTCTAGGTCTTAATTTCTATGCTCTAACAAGCTATTACTTAGGTTCCTTCTTGTCTCCACTTTACTATTTCTTTACTGTCAACCAAATGGCCGATGCTTTTTATTATATAACACTGCTTAAGTTCGGTCTTATTGGGCTCTCAGGAGCTTTTAGCTTTAAGCGTCTCTTTACAAAAGTGTCAAGAAGTTTCATCCTATGTCTTTCTACAGGATTTTCTTTGATGAGTTTTGCTACTAGTCAGTTAGAAATTAATACCTGGCTAGATGCCTTTATTCTAGCCCCTCTAATCATATTAGGTTTACACCTCTTACTAAGATTCAATAGACGGGGCTTATACTTTTTTAGTCTAACCTGCCTTTTTATCCAAAACTACTATTTTGGATATATGATGGCTATTTTCCTAACCCTTTACACCATAGTACAATTGATAACTATCAAGGGATGGAAGAGTAAGATTCTTCATTTCATAGACTTTGGAATTATTTCTATACTTGCTGGTTTAAGTAGTGCTGTCATGCTACTACCAACGCTACTTGACTTGACCACACATGGTGAAAAATTTACAGGTGCGTCAAGTTTGTTGACAGAGTCCACCTATTATTTTGACTTCTTTGCGAAAAATCTCGTTGGAGTTTACGATACTACTAAATTTGGATCAATCCCTATGATCTATGTGGGAATCTTACCTTTGATTCTTTTTCTACTTTTCTTTATTAGTAGGGAAGTCAAGCTATCATTACGTCTAGGTTATCTCCTATTAGTAGCTTTCTTTATCGCTAGCTTCTACTTACAGCCTCTTGATTTGTTTTGGCAAGGAATGCATGCCCCCAACATGTTTCTCCATCGCTATTCTTGGCTACTATCTCTCCTAATTGTTCTTTTGGCAGGAGAAACACTCAACCGAATAAAAAACTTTTCTTTTAAAAGACTCCTCCTATCTTTCTTAGTATTGAGTACCGCTTACTTACTAACTTGGATTTTCCAATCTCACTATAGCTTTATTGAATCAGTCTCCTGGCTATTAAGCCTAGCATTTCTTCTAGCCTATGCCATTCTATTTATTAGCTATTTTAGACAGCAAATTCCTGGTAGTGTTTTTCGCTGTTTCACCTTCTTATTCTGCATTTTTGAGCTTGCATTAAGTACTTACTATGTTGTTGGAGCTCTGGGAAATGAGTGGGTATTCCCAACTCGTGAAGGCTACCTACGAAATATGTCTTCCATTACAAAACTAGTTTCAGATACTAAGCAAGCGAATAAGACTTTTTACCGTACTGAAAGGTTAGAAGCTCAAACTGGTAACGACAGTATGAAATTCAATTATTATGGTATTTCTCAATTTTCATCCATTCGAAATACTGCTTCAAGCTCAACACTCGATAGGTTAGGCTTCAAATCTGAAGGGACTAATTTAAACCTACGTTACCAAAATAACACCATTATCGCTGATAGTCTCTTCGGAATAAAATATAATTTATCGAACTTTGACATTAATAAGTATGGTTTTAATCACGTAACTTCTGAGAAAACAATGGGGCTTTATCAAAATAATAATGCAAGCCAGCTTGCTATCTTAACTGATGGCATTTACAACAATATTGACCTCACTGTCAATACACTTGACAATCAAACTAGCTTGCTAAATGCCCTATCTGGACTCAACTTAAACTATTTTAAACGAGTTCCATCTCAACTCTTTGATCAAGATGCTAAGCCTTTGAATCAGCGCGTGGCTAAAAACGTTAGCAACTCGAATAAAGATTTTGTTACAATAACCTATCGAGTCATCGCTCCACCACATAGTCAACTCTATGTTAGTGTTCCTAATATTTCTTGGTCCGATGACAATAACCACTCTCTGTCAATTACTGTAAATGGTGTGACAAGAAATCAAGTTACTGACAATACCTTTGATTTCTTCGATCTTGGCTACTTTGAAACAGAAGCAATGGTTACCATCAAACTTAGTTTTCCTGGCAATAAAGCAATATCCTTTGATAATCCTAGTTTTTATGCCCTTGATACTAAAAACTATCAGATAGCTATGGATACTATTAATGACCGTGATAGTAAGGTTACGACGTCAAATAATAAAGTGTTCGTTGATTATAGTAGTAAAACGAATGCCTCACTATTCTTTACCATTCCATACGATAAGGGGTGGACAGCGACCATAAATCATAAAAAAGTTAAGATTCAACGCGCCCAAAAGGGGTTCATGAAAGTTGATGTCCCTAGTGGGAAAGGTAAAGTTGTTCTAACCTTCATTCCCTATGGTCTTAAGACAGGTTTATTGATTAGTCTATTGGCAAGTATCATATTTTGTTGCTACGCTTATTTCATCAGAAAAATAACTATTATTCGAAACAGCTGATTATCTTAAATTAAATAGGTCTGGGACAATTGTTCCAGACCTATTTATCTTTGGGTACAAAAAAACTCAAGCTATACAACTCGAGGTGTCTTATCACTCCGCCAGTAGGACTCGAACCTACGACATCATGATTAACAGTCATGCGCTACTACCAACTG
>NZ_JWGQ01000047.1:0-5358 GCF_001069025.1 Streptococcus sp. 1004_SSPC
CAACTTGATCGTAAAAGACGCTATCCCCTGGATTTACATAAAATTCAGCCTTGGCAGACACCTATTGAAAAACGTCTTTGTTCGTTTAAAAATTTTTCTCGTTTCATATCAAATATTCTCTCTGTCGAATTGATGTTACAGGTTGATTGTAACACTTGGCGACATACATTACATTTATTTTACAGAGATATTGCCAAATATTTCTAGCTTATACACTAGTAAACCAAATTTTTTGACTTGTTTCCACTTAAATCATAAACTGTCCGTTCTTCATCATAATCGAAAAAATGACCGACTTATACTTACATTTTCGTTATTTTTCCAAAAAAGCAAAAGTAAAAGAAAAAAGATTACTAAATAAATAGCAATCTTTTCGTACTAGTTTCGGTAATATGGTCCGTTTGCCCCAATAACAAGATAATCTGAGCTTCCTACTCCTCCTGCCACAACGGACAAGGCTACACTATCATCTTGAGATACAACCGATGCATTGAATGTATTATCTGAAACTCCTTGAGGCTTCAATTGAGCAGTGTAACCTGTTGAGTTTTTAATTATTGTACCATCAGCGTTAATTGTAACTGATTCACCACTCGCATTAGTCCAAGTTCCCACAATAGAGCTAATATCACCATTATCAAGGGCGCCGAAGTTAAGTGATGATTGACTATTATCTGTCCCCTTCTCAGTTTTAGCCTTATCTGTTCCAGCTGTAGAATCAGCAACTTGCCCACGATGTATAGAGCCTTCAGTTTGATTTTGCTCTTGAGAAGAAGCTTTAGGTGCTACTGCTGAAACCTGATTGTCATTTTCTTCATTTGAAGCTACTGACGATGAGGTTTGACTTGATTTATTATTCTTCTTATTTGTCTTACGTGAACTTGACGAAGTTGTTTGACTCGTTCTTACACTTGACTTGACTGTACCAACTCGTGCAGATTCATGGCTGTTAAACTTAGTTACTAGGAAAATAGCAAGAATAACAATAATGAGAGCTAAAACTGAGCCAATAAGTTTACTTGTGGTTTTCATAAATTATGTTCCTTTAATTATTTTTTACGTCATAAATATAACATTTTTATTTCTATATTTCAATAATGTTACATGAAGTAATATAGAAATGTTTTCCTGCTATCCTCTAATAACAGTTATCCTTTATGTCTTAGCTAATAGCAATATAACGACGTGCACCTGAATATGATAAATAAGAAATCCAATAATGACCATCTGCCTGAATAAGGCTGTCATAATTCACTGTATTTCCAGCATCATAGTATGCCAACTCAGGTGCAGAAATCTTTGGTTCTGCTTTGATACTTGCATAGCCTTTAAAAGTATAAACACCACTATTAGGAATTAATGGTTTAGAAGGATTAGATGTAGTTGAAGCACTTTCTACAGTTGTAGTTGTTCCACCTACACCAATTTGTTTACCACTATCAGTAACATAATAGAGATGGATAAGATATTCTCCTCTGTCATTCTTATGATCACTAATTTTTACAGAAGTCTTATAGGTACCATCAGATTGTTTAACAGCTTTATACCATTTCAAATCATCTTGCCCATTTTTTACTGACCAAATTGGAACTTGAACTTCTTTTAGTCCAACATTACTTGAAACATTTGAGATCACAACATCAAAGGTACCTGACTGGTCATTCTTATTTAAAACATTAATGGTTCCTTTAACCTCTGGTTTTACCTCAGTTGAAAGTTTTTGTACTGGAATATAGCGACGGTTTCCTGCATATGATAGATAAGAAATCCAGACATAACCGTCTGCTTGGAGTGTTTTATCATAATTGACAGTATTTCCTGCTTCATAATAGGCAAGTTCTGGGGCAGATATTTTGGGTTCAGCTTTAATGCTTACTCTCTCTGTAAATTGATAAGATCCTGAAGAAGCTATACTACTTCCCGTATTATTTGTTGGCGTCGGAGCGTCAGGAATACGTGTATTTCCACCTTTTAAGTCTTTAAAATGGATGTAACCACTTGCAGAGTTTCTAGGAATAAACCTATGATTATATCGATTTGTATAACCATAGTTATATTCTTCAATCTCAACATTTTCCCCATTTACACCTACAACCCATGCAACATGAAATCCCTTATTCCCAGTAAACCATGCAACCGAACCAGCTGACGGATTCATGTCAACACGATAGCCTTCATTTTGAGCACGATAGCCCCATAGATTTGCATTACCGTAAGCATAAGGAATTGTAAATCCATTCACTGTACTCAATCTGTAAGCTACAAAAGAGACACATTCACGTTTATAAAATCCCCAAGGATCAACTTCAACATAAGGTACTGCAGCATTCGGCCATGGGTAGTTGTCTCCAATAACAGTACTTCTTGACATAGGTCGTCTGATATTTCCAACACTAAATAATCTCGAATAACCAGTTCTTGGTTTTGACAGTTTATTATCTGTTGTAATTTCAGGAACTTTTGGTTCAGAAATTTTCTCTGCTACAGTAACTTTTTCAGTCTTCTTATCTTCACGCACCTCGGACTCAACTTTTTTATTTACCTCATTTGAAATGTTTGGGGTAGTAATTTTTTTATCAGATGACTTATCAGTATTTGTCGCTAGGTTAACCTTTTCTTCTACTGTTGATATTGGTTCAGTAGTATTTTCAACTTTGTGAGTTTCATCCGCAATAACTTTTTCAACATGCTGAGAACTTTCGCTTGCCTTTTCTGGAGTCACAGCACTTGAAGGTACTTCAACAGGTACCAAACTTTCCTTTGAAACTGAAACAGTAGCTTCAGAAAGGACAACCTCAGCATTTGAAGAAGTTACTTTATCTGACACAACTCCATTATCTCTAGTAATACTTGTAGTTGTTTCAGAAACAGCCATTTGCTCATCAGCATGAGCAGTCTGTACACCAGAAAGTAGGAAAACTCCTAAAAGAACAGAAGCAGCACCAAAAGAGTACTTACGAATTGAGAAACGTTGAGCAACATGGTAAAAACTATTTTTCATAATAATATCTCCTTGTATTTTTCATAGCTCTTTCCTATGCAAAAGAGTATAGCACGACTATCCTTATCAAACTGTTGTAAGTCATAAACAGTCAAAAAATTGTCATTACTAGCAATTTATTATATTCGTTTACATGGAATATAAATATTATTATCATCTAGATTAAACAATCGACATTTTGGGAATTTTCTATCATTCTAAAAATATATGTCCTTTGAAAACAAATATCAAGTCAGTTACATTTTTTATTTTTAGCGTCTATTTAGAATGATAGTCTTTAAATCGTGTTAACAAAGAACAATTAGGATACCTCCCTAAAATCTCTCAAACAGTGGACAAATATATACCATGTCCATTCCCTTTGCTTGAGTAACTAATTTTAAAGATATGATATAGAGTATATTGATAGATTCTCGAGAAGTATTTACTCTTTTAGTACTACTTTCCATACAAGCCTCAATATCTCTAGTCTTTCCAGTTTATATACGTATCAATTGACGTATTGATAAAACCTCTTCACAATCACTTAAATATAGATATAGAGGCGAGATTCTCTCAATCTCTTTTTTTATTTCTTTTTTAATTTAGAAAAATAACTTACCTTTGCCAACAGAAAGGTGAATTTTTCCAAATAATTTTGGAAAAAGAGGATGTAATCCTAGCCGTCTGCAAGACCACAATAATAATGACTCTGTCATTATGTATATTGTGTTATAAATAGAGTCAGACTCTGCTGACTGTCTCCATCATCTCCTAAAAAATTCATCATAAGCTGTTTTTTTATTTTCAACTTATCAGACATAATTAATAAATAAAGGAGAAAGTTATGAACAATGCATATACTATTTCAGCTCACTTTGGAAAAAAGATGAGTCGTGACCATAATATTCGTAATCGCAACATAACCAACTCAGAGGATCATATAGACCCAGATGGATATCTTAAAATTATAGAGGATAGGCCTATCAAACAGGCTTATTATAAAATTTTCGGACAGGCTGTTCTTGACTATAATGCGAAACAAACTCGATCTGACAGACAAATTATAGACTATCATACGAAAGTACTTTCAGCTTATAAACGTGATCCCAATCGCAATCCTGCTACTAGCCATGAGGCGATTTTTACAATAGGAAATGTTAACCATCATCCCACAATCACAGAATCAGAAAAGATTCTCACAGATTTTTTAGAACAATTCAAAAAAAATAATCCTAACGCCATCGTTTTCGGTGCCTATTTTCATGCAGATGAGCCTGGTTCTGCCCCTCATCTCCATGTTGATTTCATCTTAGTCAAACGGCAAAATAAAAGAGGCTTAAGCATTCAAGTCGGTCAGGAAGGTGCCCTCAAAGAAATGGGTTACTACACATCAGGATCTAAAAAAAATAAAGATTTAGTAACGGCACAAACTCGATGGCAAGCAGCTCAACGCGAACTACTTCGAACAACAGCTAGGAATCATGGATTACAAGTTCAAGAAAGTGGCAAATCTAAAACAATAGCTAACCATCTGGACACTGAGCTTTACAAACGAACTACAAAACTTAAAAACTTAGATCAAAAAATTGAGGAGAAAAAGATGTGGGCTGAAAATGCTAAATCTGAAGCAGAGAAAAATAAAAAGGAGCTGTCAGAAATCTTGAGAACTAAACAAGAGTTAGACATTGAAATTCAGATGAAAAAAGCAAACCTCGAAGAGATTACTAAAATTAAAAAGAAAAATAAAGAATTAAGAGAGGAGAATACTTTTTTAAAGAAATCAATTAATATTCTGCAAGAGAGTATCGATCTAGCCGAAAGTTGCTTCAAAACATATTTCTTAAAACATAAAGAGAACCTCTGGAATATATTTAAACAAAAACTGTCTCAAACATTTGGTTCTAAAAAATACGAACGTTATAATATTATTCGTCATGATACAGAATTAAATGAAAAACTTGCACAACACGAACGAGATTACTTAGAGGGCGAAAGACGTGATCCACCTCCTACACAACTATTTGGATATGATGCTAAAACTGATAATGAATCAGATTTTACATATGAGAATGAACAGATATAGAGAACCTTTCAAGATTGATTAGTGACTAACGAGTACTCGATATGAGTTGGTCCAATATAAAAGTTTCCTTGCTAATTTAGCAAGGACTTTTTTTATGTTTACATTTTTATTTTAAGTTTAATAGGTTCAACTTCTTTTAAATTTATAGTCACATTTTTTTCGTTACATATGGTACTGATATTAAACTTTTATTCTCCAACACATACTAAAAAATTTTAGTCAAAATTACGGTTTTTAAAAATCTCTTAAAATCTATTTTTTTCAAACATAATGTCTAAGAAGAAAAATAATA